>JAHEKA010000151.1 GCA_024638585.1 Rhodospirillales bacterium | reverse complement strand
CCTTGTAGATGATGTGCCGGAGGTCGTTGAGCCGGCCGGGCCGCGGCGGCTTGCCCGCGGACAGCCATTTTTCCCGCGACTGCCCGCCCTTCCAGGCGCGCGTGGTGAAGCCGAGAATCTCGACCTTGACGGCGCAGCGTTCGAGCGTGCGCGCCAGGATATCGGCGCTCATGGCGGCCAGGGTGATGGGCCGTCCCCGCATCGAGCCGGAATTGTCGATCAGCAGCGTCACCACCGTGTCGCGGAACTGCATCTCCTTTTCCTGCTTGTAGGTCAGCGGATAGAGGGGATTGGTCACCACCCGGTGGAGGCGGGAAGCATCGAGCATGCCTTCGTCGAGATCGAACTCCCAGGTGCGCGACTGCTTGGCCATGAGGCGACGCTGCAGGCGGTTGGCGAGGCGACTGATGACGCCTTGCAGATGGCTGAGCTGATTATCGAGATGGGTGCGCAGCCGGGTCAGTTCCTGTTCGTCGCACAGGTCGGGAGCGTCGACGACCTCGTCGAAGGTGGTGGTGTAGGCCGTGTAATTGGGCTTTTCGTTGGAGAGCGGCCCCTGGGGCGCCCAGCGGATGTCCGGCGGCAGGGAATCCCCGTCGCCCATCCCTTCCGAGGTGTCTTCCAGCGATTCATCGCTCATCCCGCGTTCGCCGTCCTCGCTGTCGTCGAGCGATTGCTCGCCGTCGGTCTGCATCGATTCGGCGTCTTCGCTGTCCGTCCCCTCCGCTTCGGGATCGGCGTTCTCGTCCTCTTCGCCTTCACCGTCGGCATTGGCCTCCAGGTCTTCCTCGGCGTCGACGTCGCTGAGCGCCAGGTCGGTGATGAACTTGTTCAGCGCCTGGGCGAACTCTTCCTGGTCGGCGATGTTGTCCTTCAGCGCGTCGAAATCCTTGCCGGCCCGTTCCATCACCCAGTTGCGCCACATATCGACGATCGGTTTGATGTTGTCGGGTGGTATTTTGCCGGTCAGCTGTTCGCGCACGATCAGGCCGATCACCTCCGGCACGGGGACGTTCTCGTATTCGTTGACCCGGTCGAAGCTGAGCGCCTTGCAGCGGTCGGCGAGGGAAGCGTCGAGGTTTTCCGAAACGCCGCGCATTCTGTTGGCGCCGATCGCTTCGAACCGCGCCTGCTCGACCTCGTCGAAGATCTTGCGCGCGGTTTCACCGGACGGTTTCTTGGAGGCGTGCAGTTTGTCGTCATGATAGCGCAGCTTGAGCGCCATGGAATCGGCGTGGCCGCGAATCTTGGACACGTCCTGGTCGGGCAGGCTGCGTGGCGGGGTCTGCAACCGCGCCGTCTTCCCGCGTATGCGCGGCGGATCGGGAGTGAACTCCACCTCCAGCTCGCGTTCGTGGGAAACCGCGCGCATCGCCGCCGCGGTGACGCGCCTGAATTCTTCGACCGGATTGTCATTTGCCATGGCGATGGCACCGAGCCTGGGACGCGCTGGCCCCTAGGCGTCGGCCTCCTGGCTGCTGCGCGTCGATTCCGGCAGTTCCTCGCCGAAGCACCGCTGATAGTATTCCGCCACCGTGCCGCGCTCCATCTCATCGCATTTGTTGAGGAAGCTGACCCGGAAGGCATGGCCCACGTCGTCGAAGATCTTGGCGTTCTCCGCCCAGGTGATGACGGTCCGGGGCGACATGACGGTCGAGATGTCGCCCGCCATGAACCCCGCCCGGGTGAGATCGGCGAGCGAGATCATGTTCGACACCAGTGCCCGGCCCTTCTTGTTGTCGAGCCATTTGGCCTTGGCCAGGATGATCTTCACTTCATCTTCATGAGGCAGGTAGTTGAGCGTCGAGATGATGTGCCAGCGGTCGAGCTGCCCCTGATTGAGCTGCTGGGTGCCGTGATAGAGGCCCGTGGTGTCGCCCAGCCCCACCGTGTTGGCGGTGGAGAACAGGCGGAACCAGGGATGGGGACGGATGACCTTGTTCTGATCGACCAGGGTCAGGCGCCCGTCGACTTCCAGAACCCGCTGAATGACGAACATCACATCCGGGCGCCCGGCGTCGTACTCATCGAACACCAGGGCGGTCGGCGACTGCAGGGCCCAGGGTAGGATGCCCTCGCGGTATTCGGTCACCTGCTGGCCGTCGCGGAGAACGATGGCGTCCTTGCCGAGGAGGTCGATACGGCTGATATGGCTGTCCAGGTTGATCCGCACGCACGGCCAGTTGAGGCGCGCGGCGACCTGTTCGATATGGGTCGATTTCCCGGTGCCGTGATACCCTTGGATCATGACCCGCCGGTTATGGGCAAACCCGGCGACGATCGCCAGGGTCGTTTCGGGGTCGAAATGATAGGATTCGTCCAGGTCCGGGACGTATTCGCATCCCTCGCTGAAGGCTGGGACCTTCATGTCCGAATCAATCCCAAACGCCTGACGCACCGAAACTTCGATATCCGGTGCGTCCAAGGGATGAACGGGAGTGTCGGAATCCGTGGTGATCGTGGTTGCCATATCGAAATCTATTCCGTTCCTTTGGGGCCCTAGGGCCCAGTGATGTCCGGGGCCGTGCTGACCCGGTGAATAGGCTTGGTCAAGCGTTGAGTGTTTCCTTCAGCGTCTCGTAGGCCTGATTGATCAATTTTAGCCGCTCTTCGGCGGCCTTGTCGCCCCCGTTGGCGTCGGGGTGATGACGTTTGACGAGGGTAATGTACTGGGCCTTGACCGCTTCAGGCGTCACAGGGGGCGCAAGATCAAGGATATCGAGCGCTTCGTCAACGGCGCTCTGTTTTTTGCCGGTGCCGGTCCGGCTCTTGCCGTTTTTCTTTCCGGCGGAGGCGGCGTCATCATCGTCGAACAGGCCGAATTCGTCGCGCAAGCGGTCGAACCGCATCTGCGCATGGCGGCCGCCCAGCTGCCCCAGCGGCCAGGTGGGACGCCATCCTACCATGTCCTCGCGGATCATGGATTCGATCTCGTCGTCGGACCTGCCGGCGCAATAGTTCCACGCCTTGTTGTACTCGCGCACGTGATCCAGGCAGAACCAAAGATAGGTATCCAGTTTGTCCCGCGCAACCGGTGCCCGGTATTGGCCCTCTTCCTTGCAGCCCCTAACATCGCAGGGACGGCCCCGGGGCTTGGCGCGACCGCCGTCGGGTCCCAAGGTTGTTTTGGGAGTTTTACGTTTGCTGGGTCTTGGCATCCATGATTTATGGCGGCTAGAACGGGCCCGGGTCAATTGGAATCGGCGCCCTGCCCGTAACCGCGAATGGAAGGACCAAACATGGCTGATGGGGAAATCAAGGCTACCCTGGTGCGCAAGCTGGAAGCCGCTTTGGCGCCGGTCGAGCTTGAGGTAATCGATGAATCGGCCGGCCACCAGGGACATGCCGGGGCCCGGCCCGGCGGTGAAACCCATTTCCGCGTGGAAATTGTCTCCCAAGCCTTTGCCGGCCTCTCGCGAATCGAGCGCCAAAGGCTGGTCTACCGGATCCTGGCGGAGGAATTGGCCGGGCCGGTCCATGCCCTTTCGGTCGGCGCACACCTGCCCCAATGAGTACCCCGCTAGAACCAATGACCATAACTTAGTATTAAGGAGATAGTTGCAATCATATAGATATATATGTTAGGCGATATTCCAATTGTGGTTAACGACCTGCCGCGACAGATGCGCAAGATTGGAGGGCTTGTTCCGTGATGACCTGCAAGAACGTCAATGTATCGGGGCGCCGCACCAGCATTCGGATCGAGGAAGAATTGTGGTCGGCGGCGGAAGAGCTATGCATGCGAGAGGAGATGACGCTCCACGAGTTGTGTACCCTGATCGACCAGCACAAGGGGGCGAGCGGGCTGACCGCCGCGCTCCGGGTTTTCCTCATCGTGTATTTCCGGCTCGCGGCTACGGAGTCCGGCCATCTCGAGGTCGGTCACGGCACCATAAAAAACAAGGTCCGTGCCGCCGATCGTTGGCGTCCTTTTATTGCCCAGATGTTTGCGGGCTCGTGAACGACCGCGCCCGGGTCCTATGCGCGGATCATGAGCCGGTATAGAATTCGGGCCAGCGCTCTTTCGCCACTTCGCCGTCCGACGCCATGACGTGGCAGCTGTCCAAGCGGGCCGGCTTTTTGCGAACCCGCCCTTCGGCATCGTCTTGGGCGTCGCTCACCCGGCTGGGACCCAGCGTCTGATAGGCGACGGTGCCCATGGGGCCGAGCATCTCCACCATGTGGACGCAGCCCTTGACGCCACCCAACAGCCGTTTGACGTTGTTGAACCAGCCCGGCGCGATGCGCTCGCCCTTGAGCACCTGAAAATTCGGCGTGATGTTGGGACAGATGCGATGCGGCCCGGCATCCAGGGTCGCCTCCACCGCCTGGATCGTCAGCGTCTCGTCGACCGTCAGGCGGATCCACATGTCGTGCACCGCGGTGCCCGCCGTCACCTTGCCGCGCCAGGCGCTGTCGTAGTCGTAACCCTTGATGTCGCGCAAATGGCCTTCAATGTCCCACAGACCGTCTTCGCGCCGATACCCGGTCATTTCCAGGTTGCGATTGTGGCGTCTTTCCCGGGGTACAGGTTCGCTAAGTGGCATGGACGTGGTCTCCGCAGTGGGGCGTCTCTAGGTCACCGGTTGGTGGTCGGTTGCCGGTCCGCCCGTGATTCCCGGCACCCCGCCCCGGGGCGCCTTTGCGGCGGACCAGGCGCACTATAAGACCGGCCAGGCCCGCCGTCCAACGCTCGGCAGGGCGGAGCCGGCGCCCGGCGTCACTGATCGGCGGGCGGGGTGATCTTCAGCGCGGTCAGGCGGTTGCCGCTGCGGCCCAGGATTTCGAAGCGGAAGCCGTAGTAGGTGAAAACCTGTCCCGATTCCGGGATGAGGCGTGATTCGTGGAGCACCAAGCCGGCAGCGGTGGCCGCGCCGTCGTCGGGCAGTTGCCAATCGAAGCGCCGGTTGAGATCCCGGATTGTGACGTCGCCGTCGACGATCACGGCGCCGCTGGTCTGGGGGCGGATGCCGCGGCGCGGGATGTCGTGCTCGTCGGAGATGTCGCCGACGATCTCCTCGAGGATGTCTTCCAGCGTCACGATCCCAAGCAGGTCGCCGTATTCGTCGACGACGATGGCGAAGTGTTCGCCGCGCCGGCGGAAGGCCTGAAGCTGGTTGAGCAGGCTGGTGGACTCCGGCACGAACCAGGGCGGCGTGGCCAGGGCCGCGATATCCAGATCGGCATCCTCGCCGGCGCCCGCGGCTCGTTCTTGGAACGCCTTGAGCAAGACCCTGGCATGCAGCACGCCGATGATGTTTTCCGGCTTGTCCCGCCACAGCGGAATGCGTGTATATGGGCTGGTCACCACGGCGTTGACGATCTCATCGGTCGGCAGGTCGGCGTTGACCGCAACCACGTCGGAACGGTGCACCATGACCTCGTCCACCTTGACCTCGTCGAGATCGAGGACCGAGTGCAGCATCACGCCCTCATGGCCGGCCTCCTGATCGGTGACGCGGTGAAGTTCGATGGCGCCGCGCAGTTCCTGTTCGACCACCCCCGGAGCCTGATGACCGCTCGCGGTCCGGATTCGCAGCATGCGGAAGATCCGGCTGACCACGAAGATGACCGCGCGGGAGAGTGGCGAGAACAGGGTTACCGTCAACTGCACGGCCGGGGCGACCGAAAGCGCCATGCGGTCGGCATGGGCGATGGCGTAGGTCTTGGGCATCACCTCGCAAAACAGGACCACCAGCGCGGTCATGAGGATGGTGGCGTAAACCACGCCCGCTTCCCCGGTCAGTTCGATCAGGATCCGGGTGGCCAGGACCGAGGCGAGGATGTTCACCAGATTGTTGCCGATCAGGATCGATCCCAGCAGGCGCTCGCGGCTGCGGCGCAGGCGATTGACCATGAAGGCGCGGTGGTTGCCGGACCGTTCCAGGTGGTGGAGCCGGGGACGCGAGGCCGCGGTCAGGGCGGTTTCGGAGCCTGAGAAGAACGCCGAGAAGAGCAGCATCACGAAGATGGCGCCGACCGTCGTTAGGAGGAAGGGATCCATGTGCAGTTTCCGTCAGTAATGGGCCGTTGGGATTAGGCCGTCCATGTTTGAAAAAATAGATCGGTCACCGGTGCCGTCAACCCACCGGATGGGCGGCGAGATGGC
>JAHEKA010000150.1 GCA_024638585.1 Rhodospirillales bacterium | reverse complement strand
CGTCCTGATCCAGGACGGCGTGGCGATGATGGGCCAGGGCTATTCCCGCAATCGGTCAATCGACAATCTGGGCGCGACCGACCACCTGGTGGCGCTGCTGCGTAACCTCTGGACCCGGGAAATCCGGGCCATCGAGGCGGGTAAGCCAGCCAAGAAATGGCACATTCCGCCCGATCTGGTCCCGACCAAGGGCTTGGCGGAATAGGACGGTCCTGCCGTTCATGGCGGATGCCGGCGTTTTGCGCTAAACTCGCCAAGAAGCTGAAGGAGGCATCCCATGAGCGAAGTGGTCACCAGCGAAATGGTTGTCAGACCTTTGTCCGACGCGATGGGCGCGGAAATCATCGGCGTTGATGCCGCCAACATGATTGATGCGGATTTTGAAAGGCTGCGCGACGCGCTGCATGAGCACATCATGCTGGCGGTCCGTGATCAAGCCCTCGATCCCGCATCCCAGACCGCCTTCGCCAAACGGTTCGGCGAGATCCAGTATCACATCAATTCGGAATACAAGATGAAGGACCAGCCCGAGGTGCTGATCCTTTCGACCGAAGTGGTCGACGGCAAGAATGTGGGCATTCCCGACGCCGGCAGCGACTGGCATTCGGACCATTCCTATGTCGACCGCCCCACCGCCTATACGATTCTGCAATCGGTTGTCGTGCCGGAACACGGCGGCGATACGGAATGGACCAATATGGTGATGGCGTATGAGACGCTGAGCGATGACCTGAAGGCACGCATCGAGGGCCTGATCGGCATCCACAGCTTCAACCGGGCGCGCAACCCGCGCTGGTCGCGGGTCTCCCGCCATAAGGATCCGGACGAATATTACAATCGCGTCTCGCCGCCCGATGCCTTCCATCCCATCGTCCGCACCCATCCCGCGACCGGACGCAAGGCGCTGTTCGTCAGCCCGCGCTTCACCATCGGCATCAAGGAAATGGATGACACGGAAGCTCAGCCGCTGCTGGATGCGCTCTTCGCCCATATCGACAACCGGGATTTTGTCTATCACCACAAATGGCGACCCGGCGACCTGGTCCTGTGGGACAACCGCCAGACCCTGCATCTCGCCTGCGGCGGCGTGAAACCGCCGGAGGTGCGGCGCATGCACCGCACCACGGTGTTGGGCGAAATTCCGGCTTAGACACGCCGTTGGAGTCAGGCGAAGGCGACCGGCCTACCGCCCGGCTTGCCCTCCCATTTCGATTCCAGAGTGGCGAAATAGCGCCAGGCCCTTTGTGATCGCCCGGGGAAATCGGCAGCCGCGCCAAAAGCCGCGCAGTCCGCCGCATTGAGGCAATCGAGCTCGCCCAAGGCAGCCGCTTCAACCGATTTCCGCGCCTCGTCCTCCAGGATCAGGGAGCCATAGAGCATCTCCTCCACATCCCGGCCGACCACCACGATGCCATGTCCGCGCATGAAGGCGCCGCGCCTGTCGCCGATCACTTCGGCCAGATCTTCGCCTTGAGCCACGGTTCTTACCAGCTGGGGTTCGCGGTAGATTGGCACGCCGGCGCCGAACACCGTTCCCTGCAGGGTCACGGGCCGGAACGGCCGCTTGGCAATCCCATAGAGGGTCGCATAGGGCGCATGCAGATGGGCCACCGCCAGGACATCCCCGCGCCTTGCGTGCAGCACGGTATGAATGGGCCACTCGATGGGAAGGCGCATGTCGCCGTCAAGCACCGTACCGTCCCGATCGGCCACCAGGATGTCATCAGGCGCGACGGCGGATTTATCGACCCCCTGGCTAGGCGAGAAATAGACCCGCCCGGCCTGCGGATCAAACACGCTGATATGGCCGAACAGCCCCAGCACTTGCTGCATGGCGAAGATTCGGGTGCAGGTCGCGAGCTTTTCGCGCAAGGCCGTTTCGTTGCTCATGGCGATACGTTCCCTCCCGTGAAACCGGATGAACATAACGAACCGCCGCACTCCGGGTGGCTCCGGAGCGACGGCGGTCGGAATTCCACCGGGGCAGTCACTTCCCAGGCTTGCGCCTGTTAAGGCAGAAAGCGTCGCAGATGCGAACGCGCGGGATTACTTCGCGCCGAACACTTTTTTCAGGATATCCGTGGTGCGCGCGGCGGGATTGCTGCGGATCGCCGCCTCTTCCTTGCCGAGATAGAAAAACACGCCCTCGATGCCCTTCTCGACCACATATTCCGTGAGGTTGGCCCGCGCATCGGGCACGAAGGGGATGGTCTTGTATTGGCCCATCATCTTGTCGTAGCTCTGGATTGCCCCGGCCTTCCCCATTTCGTCATGGACAATGGGAGTCATGTCCTTGGCCAGCGGCGCCGACATCTTTTGTTTGAAATACTGGGTCGCGGCATCCTTTGGACCATTATAGATCCCCCGAACATCGTCCATCGTCATGGCGGAGATCGCATCCCAGAACAGTTTCTTGGCGCGCGGTACCGCGGCCTCGGCCGCGCGGTTGAGCCTCAACTCAAGATCCTCCGCCATGGACGCCATGCCGAGCGGCGCGAGCACCTTCTTGACCCTTTCCAGGGTTTTGGGCAGGGGGATATGGACGTCCTTGTCGTTATTGAACCCATCGGTGCGGCCCAAGGTCCCGACCACCCGCTCGGTACCCACCTTCAGCGCTTCGATGAGTCCGCTCGCGATATCGGCGTTGGACAGCATGCTGGATGTGCCCTTGGAGCCTGAGCCACCGAGCCCGAAGCCCTTAAGCACGTCCTTTCCCTGGTCGAACAACCCGCCCTGGGCCAACGCGCCGGTGCCCGGAGCCGCAAGGGCCAAAGCCAACCCAACAACGGCACTGCTAAGATACTTGTTCATGGTCTTCCCCTGGATCCGTTATCGATACACGGTGGCGGTCGCCAATCCCGCCTGATCAATATATAAATATATCACTCCACGGACGAACCGTCGCGACCTTCCCACCTCCCCGGGCTGCGCCCGACGCTTTGGCACCGGCGGTTGTTCGCACGTGTCTGGACCCAGCCCCTGGCCTTGATGTAGGCTGAAATGAGAGGGACTGACTGGCGGACCGGTTAACCCATGCCGGGGCTGGAACGGCAAGACACATTGGAGGCCAGAGACATGGCGATCGAAATTATCGACACGATTGAAGTGGCAAACCGGGAAAAGAAGCGCACAGTGGTGATGAACACCCGGAAGCTCCATTCCTGGGTCCATTACTATCCCAACCCCGGCGACCACGACGAACTGCATTGCCATAACGAGGACCAAACATTCTTCTGCATCGACGGCGAATGCACCATGCGGTTTCCCGATGGCGGCGAAACCGTGCTCAAACCGAACATGGCGGCGCTGATCACGGGCGGTTCGTTCTATCAGCTGGAGAATTCCGGCGACGGTCCGATGATTCTGATGGGGACCCGGTCGGGCTCGCAAGACAACATCAAGATCATCGACTACAAGACCCGCAAGAATCTCAAGGCCGGAGACATTCAGATCACCAACCACGCCGACGAAGCCTGAATCCCGGCATAGCGGGCGCCAACGGCCGGCCGCCGCAAAAAAAACGCGCGCGCCGGCAGCATTGCCCTAGCGCGCACGCGTAAGATGTATTGGGTTTCTTGGATTGTGCCCTATTTCAGGACCATGAACGCAATTAACGCGGCCACAGCTGCTCCGGCAATAATCCAACTAATCACACCAGGCCGCGTTGCGGGTTGATGGCCGGTGCTCTCTCCGGCGTCTCGCTCACTCATACGTGTTTCCTCCATAAAAAACGCCGCCCAGGACCGGGCGAAAGGACCGCCCCTGGAACGGGGGCCATCTCCTCTACCCGATTATCGTCGTCTCGGGAATCAGAAAGTTTCGTCGAGCCAAAAAACTCGTACTGGCCTATAGCGCCGCAGCCCGCGGCTTGCTAGGTTCTCTGCGCCCTCCAGCACTGGATTTGGGCGCATTTCACGAGATTCTTCCACCAGTCAAAAAGGCGAGAACCATGGACGACGAGCCCCTGATCAGGAAATCCAATCAAAGATACCAGTCCGACGTCATCGTCGACATGATCAAGCATTACGATTTTCCCTATATCGCCCTCAATCCCGGGGCGAGCTACCGCGGGCTGCATGATTCCATGGTCAATTACGGCGAGAACGACCCGCCGATGCTGCTCTGTAATCACGAGAAGATCGCCATCCAGATCGCCCATGGCTACGCCAAGGCCTGCGGAAAACCGATGGGCGCGGCGGTTCACAACGTGGTCGGCCTGCTGCATAGCCCGCTTGCGCTCTACTACGCCTATATCGATCGCTGCCCGGTGTTCCTGATCGGCGCCACGGGCCCGATGGACGAAAAGCTGCGCCGTCCCTTCATCGATTGGATCCATACCGCCTTCGCACAGGGCTCAGCGGTGCGCGACTACACCAAATGGGACTATCAGCCGGGGTCGGTCCACGGCGTGGTCGACAGCTTCTCCCGCGCCTATTCGATCATGATGACCGAGCCTCAGGGCCCGGTATACATGGTCTATGACGCGGGCTTGCAAGAAGCCGTATTGGAGGAAGACATCCCCCTGCCGCCGGAAGGCTCGGTCAGGGTGCCGCCGCGCCTTGCCGCCGATCCCAAACTGATCGAGCAGGCGGCCGACCAACTGGTCAGTTCGGACTATCCGGTGTTGCTGACCGAATATGCCGCGCGCATGCCGATCGGCTATGAGCCCACGGTGGCCCTGGCCGAAACCGTGGGCGCCGCGGTGTTCGACATCAACAAGCGCCTGGGCTTTCCCAACCGCCATCCCCAGAACGTCTCGATGCATGCCGATGCCTTCACGGAAGCGGATCTGGTGATGGCGCTCGACGTGATCGACTGGACCCGGGGATCACACAAGCCCAACTGGCAGACCCGGGAGGTGGAATCTCTATGCAAGCCCGGCTGTAAATGGATCGATGTCGGTTTCGCCGATATCGAAATCAGCAAATGGGCAACCGACTACAACAAGCACCACAATTGGGACATGCGAATCCTGGCCGACACCACCAATGCCATCCCCGCCCTGACCGAGGCGGTCGCCGGGCGGGTCTCCGGAGATGCGCAGCTTGCCAAGCGCATCGAGGACCGCAAGCAGGCCATCGGCGAAAAGCACGCCGCCCAATGGGCCAAATGGCAGGACCAGGTAAAGGAACAGTGGGACCGCCGGCCAATGCACGAATCGCGCATGGCGTATGAGGTCTGGGAGGCGATCAAGGACGAGGACTGGGTATTGACCGCGGGCACCCTGAAGACCTGGGCAAACAAGATCTGGAACTTCGATCAACCTTACCGCCATCCCGGGCGCGAGCTCGGCACGGCGACACAATTCGGCATGTCCTTGGGCGTCGCCCTGGCGCATAAGGGCAGTAACAAGCTGGTGGTGGACCTGCAGCCCGATGGTGATCTGATGTTCGACCTCGGCGCCATGTGGGTCGCGGTCAAATACGAAATCCCCATCCTGGTGGTGATGTACAACAACCGTGCCTATTACAACGATTGGGCCCATCAGATCCACGTGGCGGAAAGCCGTGGGACGGATCCCGCCCGGGCCTATATCGGCATGGACCTGGAAGGGCCCGAACCCGATTTCGCGCATATCGCCCGGGGCATGGACTGGTGGGCCGAGGGACCGATCGAAGACCCCAAGGACGTCGTGCCTGCGGTCAAGCGCGCGATCGAACAGGTGAAGGCGGGCAAATGCGCCCTGGTGGACGTGATTGTCGACCGCCGCGAGGGGACCGCCTAAGGGAGCACCGTTTCCGTGCTAGGATCGCCTCCCTCGGCACTCGAGGGAGGGACTCATGAATGTTCCGACCTATCTGGTCTTGGTCTTAGCCCTGGCGGCGCCAGTCTCCCAGAGCGCCGCCGCGGAGAAGGCATTTGTGTCGGGGGCCAAGCTCAACGAAAGGTGCCAAAGTGCGGAACTCGACGCCCGGGCGCTATGCCTCGGATTCGTCTTGGGCGTGGTCGACGAAAATCCCGCGATCCTGCGCTGCGCGCCGCCATCGGTGACGGCCCATGAGGTTGTCGAAGCTCTTAAACTTCACCTAGGCCGATACCCATCTGACCGCGCTTTCCCGGGCCACGTGATCATGCGCCTGGCAATGCGGGAAGCTTGGCCCTGCGACCCATAGGCAGCGTGCT
>JAHEKA010000149.1 GCA_024638585.1 Rhodospirillales bacterium | reverse complement strand
GCCGGCCTGGTCCCGGCAACGGGCAGTGGTGACACCTGCGCATGCCAGGGGATAAACTGGTCCCGCGCCCGTCGCCGACCGCGCGGGCGCCGGATTCAGCCGCCAACCTGCTCAGGGAGAACATCATGGGCTGTGTAGACGCCGACGCCCACGTCATCGAATCACCTTTGACTTGGGCGCATCTCGCGCCGGAAGACGAACGCCACCGTCCCTTGGTGGTGACCCAGACCTGGGGCCGGGAGATCAAGAACAACGAAGGCGGCGCGGCCCGCGAATACTGGCTGATGGACAACCGCATCCACGCCAAGGACCGCAACGTCGGATCCGACACCACCGTCGAATCCAGGGAAATGCAAGACGTCCAGGCTCGCCTTGCCCATATGGACGAGTTGGACATTGACATCCAGGTGCTCTATCCGACCGTGTTCCTACGCCCCGCCGTACGCACCCGGGACGCCGAGCTCGCCATGTGCCGGGCCTACAACCGCTGGCTCGCCAACATTTGGAAACACGCACCGGAGCGCCTTCGCTGGGTGGCGATGCCGCCGCTGCTCTCACCCGAGAAACTCGCCGACGAGCTCAAATGGGCCAAGGATAACGGCGCCTGCGGCATTTTCATGCGGGGCCTCGAATGGGACCGCAACGTCGCCGATCCCTACTTCTTCCCGCTCTATGAATTGGCCAGCGAGCTTGACCTCGCCATCGCGTTCCATTCCGGTAACAACTCCATTCTGCACCACGACTTCTTCCTGGAAGACACCACCTTCACCAAGTTCAAGCTGGCCGTGGTGGGCGCCTTCCATACGTTATTGGAAAAGAACATCCCCGCCACCTTCCCCGACGTGCGTTGGGGCTTCGTTGAAATCTCGGCCCAATGGGTGCCTTACGTTTGCCACGACCTGCGCTACCGCTTCCTGCGCCTCGGCCGGCGCATGCCGGACAACCTGTTGGAAGCCAACCGCATGTGGGTCGCCTGCGAAGTGACCGATGACATCCCCTACATCCTGCAATACGCAGGGGACGATCAGCTGGTGATCGGCACCGATTACGGGCATCACGACCCGTCGGCGGAGATCAACGCCTTTACCCTGATGCGCGATCGCACCGATATCGCGCCGGAAGTGATCACCAAGATCACCGACACCAACGCGCGCGCCCTGTACGGGCTGTAGGCGCCAGACTCCCGGGAGGACCCTGAGACGTGACCGACCTGAATTCGGAAAACCTCGATGCCGCCATTGACGACGACGGCGCCGCCATCAAACGCGACCATTTCAGCCCCGGCGACCTGTGCGTGGTGACCGGCTGTGCCCGGGGATTCGGTCGCGCGATCTCCCGCCGCCTTGCGCGCGAAGGGGCCAAGCTGGCGATCTGGGACCTCTTGGACGATGAAGGCGAAGATACCGCCCGCCTCTGCCGCGATGCGGGCGCCGAGGTCGAGTTCTTCCACTGCGACATGTCCGATCCGGAGAACATCAAATCCGCCGCCCAAGCGGTGCTGGATCGGTTCGGCCCGGCCTATGCCGTGGTCAACAACGCCGGCATCAACCTGCGCACCCCGGCCATCGACCACCCGGTCGAGATGTGGAACAAGACGCTCGCGGTCAACCTGGTGGGCTCGTTCCTGTGCTCCCAGGCCTTTGCCCGGGAGATGATCAAGCTGGGTCGGGGCGCGATCATCAATTTCGCCTCGGGCCGGGCCATCGAAGGCGCCGTCAACTCGATCGCCTATGCCGCCTCCAAGGCGGGCATCATCGCCATGACCAAGACGCTGGCCAGCGAATGGGCGCAATACGGCATCCGCGCCAACGCCATCGTCCCAGGCGTTTCCGAAACCCGCCAGCCGCTGGAAGCCGGCGGGACGTTGGAAGAGCTCCGCGAACGCGGCAAGTCCATCCCCTTGGGCCGGGTCGGCCATCCCGACGACATCGCCGGCATGGTGGTGATGCTGCTGTCCGAGGACGCCGCCTACATCACCGGCCAGTCCATCGCCATCAACGGCGGACGCATCATGCTGCCCTAGGGCGCAGCTAGGCCGCAGCCCGCCCCTCGCCCTAATCGGCGGCCCGGGACCCGTTCCTTGGCGGCATCGATTTTCATTATTGGCCCCATCCGGGATCTCGCGGCCGGCCCAGCGGCGGGCAGGGTCGATGTTTGGCCGCGCGGCGGCCGGCCGACCGACGGCCCGTTAACTATAGATCCCGAATTTACTTGTAAGTGGCGCCAACCCTTATTTTGCACAGTGCATTGAAATTTCATTATGAATTTAGGTATTTGGCATTAACCTTAAATATTCATAGTATTTTAATTAAATTCAAACCGAATGAATTTGACTATTTCGGGAAATTCGACGAGTATTCGCCTCGACGTTGAACGAACAGTACCGTCAACGACAGCATGCGTAAAAGCTTATACTTGGCTAGCATTTAAAACGAATTGCATATGTCCAAGTCGTAACAGTACCAGTAGCGTATATTCGGCGTAAGAATCGCTTTTTGAGCGGATCGGCCGTCCCCGGGGCTTCCCCTAGTCGTCATGGTGACGATTGCCCCTGGGACGGCCTTTTCTTTTTCTTTTGCCTGCGGTGAACAGGTAAAGGCGAGCGCCGCGGCGAAGTGGTGCCCCGCCGCGTGATCCATTACAATAGCCCCATCAGCAGTCGGCTCCGCGTACCGCGCGGGCGCCGTTTTAGCGTGGGGGAAACGCATGATCGCACCGCCGGCGGCCCAGGACCGGGCCGCTATACTCCATTGCATGATCCTGATGCGCCGCTTTGAGGAAGAGGTCCTGCGCATCGCCCAGGACCACCCTTATGTCGGACGCCAGCACTTGCATATCGGCCATGAGGCCACCGGCGCCGCCGTCGTCTCCCAACTGACGCCCGACGACCTGTTTCACACCACCCACCGCAATCACGGCTACGTCATCGCCCGCGGCGCCGATCCGGGCCGGGCGTTTGCCGAGATCATGGGCCGCAAGGACGGCCTCAACGGGGGGCGCGGCGGGCCCTGGCACCTGTGTGACCGGTCGGCCGGCTTCCTGTCCACCTCGGCGATGGTGGGCGGCAGTGTCGGCCTCGCCGTGGGTGCGGGGTTCGGCCTCAAGACCCAAGGCTCCAACGCGATCTCGATCACCCATTTCGGCGACGGAACGCTGGATGAAGGGATCTGTTTCGAGGCGTTGAACCTCGCCTCCATCTTTTCCCTGCCGGTGCTGTTCCTGTGCGAGAACAACGCCAAGGAAGGCCAGCGCCCGTCTTCCATGTTGGCGGCGAAAGCTTTGCGCGACCTGCCCCAAGCCTTGCAGATCCGCGCCATCGTGGTCGACGGCCGCGACGCCGATGCCGTGGCCGAAGGCGCCAAGGAGGCCGTCGCCCGGATCCGCGGCGGGGCTGGCCCGGTCTTTCTCCAAACCAACCTGGAACGCTGGCCGGGCTCGCACCAGACCAAGCCGGAATTTCCCACCGGAGTCACGGACCTGAGCCTGGCTTGGGAGGAGGACCGGATCGAAGGCAAACACGCAGACTGGGTGCGCGAACATGACGGCCTGCGTGCCTACGCCAAAACCCTGGTGGACGACGGCAGTCTGAGCCGGGAACGGGTGCTGGAGATGGACCGGGAGGTGCTGGAACTGCTCGCCAAGGCCCGGGAATTCGCCGAAGCCAGCCCCTACCCCGACCCCGACAGCCTGATGGCTGACGTCTTCGCGTGAGGGCCCGGACATGACGAAGAAATTCTATGCCCAGGCCCTGATCGAAGCACTGACGGAAACCGCCGAGGAAGACCCCGGTTTCGCCCTGATCGGACGCGGTATCCTGGGCCATGGCGCTCACGCCCATTTCGATAAGCCGCTGATGGAACGCTTTGGCGACCGCATTACCGACCCCCCCACCTCCGAAGGGGCCGTCGCCTCCATGGCGATCGGCGCCGCCATGGCCGGAACACGGATGTTTTGCCATTTCGGAACCGCGAGCTTTACCCTGGAAGCGGTCAATCAACTGATCCACGAGGCGGGTGTCGCCCACTCCATGTCCGGCGGCCAGATCAAGGTGCCCCTCGTCTTCCACATGTATCACGGCCTCCGGCGCGGCGGCGCCGGGCAGCATTCGTCCAGCCCCCAGTCGATGTACGCCAACAATCCCGGCCTGCAGATGATCATGCCGACCACGCCTCGGGACGCGAAGGGAATGCTGCGGGCGGCGCTCAAGTGCGATTCACCGACGCTCTATATCGACCACGGCGCGCTTCTCGGCACCGAAGGCGAGGTCCCCGACGAACCCTACGAGGTGCCGCTGGGCCGGGCCGACATCCGGCGCGAGGGAAGCGACATCACCATCGTCGCAACGTCACGCGCCGTCCTGTGGGCGGTGGAAGCGGCAGAGCGGCTGGCCGCGGAGGGCATCGACGCCGAAGTGGTCGACCCGCGGTCCATCGTGCCGTTGGATGCCGAGGCCATCGTCACCTCGATCCGCAAGACCGGCCGGCTGGTTACCGTGGACGAGGGCTATCAGATGTGCTCGATCGGCTCTGAGATCGCGGCGCTTGCCGCGGAACGGGCCATGGATGCGCTGAAGGGCCCGGTCGCCCGGGTCGCCCGGCCGCCGGTGCCGGTTCCGTTCTCTCCCCCCCTGGAGGAAGCCATGACGCCCGGACCGGACAGAATCATCGCGGCGGTGAAGGCCACCTTCGCCTAGTTGGCTGCTGCACCGCCCCGATCAAGGAGGACCTGTGATGAGCGATTCTCTTGCCGCAAAGACTTGCGTGCCCTGCCAAGGGGGCACGCCGCCTCTGCCGCCGGAAGCGGCCGAGGACCTGCGTGCCCAAACACCCAAATGGGACCTGACCGACGGCGCCACCTGGCTGCGGCGCAGCTTCAGCTTCGATAACTTCGTTGGCGCGTTGGACTTCGTCAATCAGGTCGGCGCCCTGGCCGAGGATGTCGGCCATCATCCCGACTTCAAGCTGGGCTGGGGCTATGTCGATATCTCGATCCAGACCCATAAAATCAAAGGGCTGCATGAGAACGATTTCATTCTGGCCGCGAAGATCGACGCCTTGGTCTAGACCTCCGATAAGAGACCTCCGACAAGGTCTCCGCGAAAAACTGCGGCCCGGCCCCAACAAGGGACCGGGCCGCGCCCGTTCAGCTATTCGAACGCGTTACTTGCAGCTCACTTCCTTCGACCGCTGGCCGGAGCCGGGGTAGTGGAAAGTGCAGGTCATGCCGACCTTGATGTTCTTGCGCTTGGTCTTCTTGCCACCGATCATGACCTTGGTGCGGCGGCCCGAAACGCTGGTCTTGACCGTCTTGCCGTTGGCAAGCTTCATTTCCAGCTTGCGGCCGCCGCGGACGATCTTGGTGATGGTCCCGGTGTCCTTGACCATCTTGATCTTGGCCTTGACCTTCTTGCCTTGGTAGACCATCGACTGGCGGGACCGGTCGACGATTGCTTTCGGCGTCTTGTAGGCGTTGGCGACGATCGTCTCGATCTCCGCACCGGTGACCAGGGACACATCCATCTGCGCCCTGTTCAGCTTCTTGACCAGCTCCGGATGCTGGGCGGTCTTCGCAAAAGCGACGCGCATGGCCGCGACCCGCTCCTTGGGCACATCAGGACCCATCAGGTAGGGCCGGCCCATAACCTGGGGCGCAAAGAGCAATTCAAAGACCTGGCGATCCTCCTTGGTCTTGGCCAGATCCGTGACCAGGGGCACATCGCCGATCTCCGGCAGCTTCTTGAGCGAGAGCTGGATCAGAACATTGACCTTCTTGTCCCGCAGCCATTCGCCCTTCTGGTTCTTGAACGAGGTCCAGGACCAGCCGCAGCGCCCGTAAACCTCTCCGCGCTCCATGGCAAGGTTGATGCCGACGCCGGTGTAACCGGTGATGATTTTGAACTTGGTGCCAAGGATGTTGTTGAGCACCGCGGGGAAATTCTCGGTATCGTTGGCGCCGGCCCCGCCGATGATCAGTTCCTTCTTCATCGCATCCTGGATGGTCTTGATGCCGGTCGTGTGCCAGGAGACGCAGATCGAGACCTCGTTATTGATCGAGCCGATGTAATTGAATTTCTGCGGGTCGTATTTCGGCCCCTTCTTGCCGAAGAGCGGCAGGAACGGGATGGCGCGCTGGG
>JAHEKA010000148.1 GCA_024638585.1 Rhodospirillales bacterium | reverse complement strand
GTGCGATCCTCGGGGCCTCCTCAGCCTGCTTGCCGCGGCGGCCGGCCGGGCTACAATCAGGCCATGTGTGAACTCCTCGGCATGAGCGCCAATACGCCGACCGACATCCGGTTCAGCTTCGCCGGCCTGAGCCAGCGGGGCGGGCGTACCGGCCCCCACCGCGACGGCTGGGGCATCGCCTTCTATGAACGCCGCGGCTGCCGCACCTTCCACGACAGCGCGCCCAGCGCCACCTCCGAGATCGCCAAGCTGGTCGAAAGCCATTCGGTCAAGAGCCGCACGGTGATCGCCCATATCCGCATGGCGACGGGGACGTCCAAGGTGTGTCTGGAAAACACCCATCCGTTCACCCGGGAACTGTGGGGACGCGGCTGGTCCTTCGCCCATAATGGACGCCTCAAGGGGATCAAGCATTGGCCGCTCGGGGTCTATCGCCCGATCGGCACGACCGACAGCGAATACGCCTTCTGCTGGCTGATGGGCCGGTTGCGGCGCCGGTTTCCCGAGCCGCCGGACAAGGTTCAGCCGTTGGCCGAATACCTTCGCCGCCTGTGCCGCGAGATCGGGAAGATGGGGACCTTCAACATGCTGCTCTCCGATTCCAGGTACCTTTTCTGCTATTGCTCCACCCAACTCAGTTGGCTGACCCGCCGAGCGCCGTTCGGCAAGGCCCGGTTGATCGACCGGGAAATGACCGCCGATTTCGCGGAACTGACGACGCCTAGGGACATCGTGACCGTGATCGCCACTCAGGCATTGACCCATGACGAACCGTGGCGGGCCATGGAGCCCGGCGAATTGGCGGTCTTTCGCAACGGACGCCGGGCCCGCACCTGACCGGACGGGATTTTCCCCGGCACCGGGAAGTGGTATCTTTTCCGAGACCCAGTCAGCGGAGGAAGCCATGTCCCAGACCGATGTCGGCGATACGTTCGAAGCCACGTTCACCTACCTGGTCAACACCGGCGTGAAGCCCGTGACCTACGTCAAAATGCCGGAAGAGGAAAAAAAGAATCCCGGCGGGACCTACGAAGCGCACAGCCACACGGTCCGCGATGCCCGGCCCATCGAACGGGATCTCGACCTCGATCGCGAGGGATTTGCCCTGGTGCGCCAGGAGACCGCGGTGACCGACTTCTACGACGAGGCACAGTTGGAGGACATCTACAAGCCGGAGCTTGAACGTCTGGTGAAGGAGGTGACCGGGGCCAAACGCGTTGTGGTGTTCGATCTGACCCTGCGGGCCCAGGACGAGGAAATTCGAGAGGCGCGCGGCGTCCGCAGCCCGGTCCGGCGCGTTCACAACGACTACACAGTGCGGTCCGCGCCCAAGCGGGTGCGGGATCTGCTGCCGGCGGACGAGGCCGAAGACCTCCTGACCAGGCGCTTCGCCATCGTCAATGTCTGGCGGCCGCTGTTCGGTCCGCTTGAAAACAAGCCGCTGGCACTACTCGATGCGCGTTCCATCGCGCCGGAGGATCTGGTCTCCACGGAGCGCCGCGCTAAGGACCGCATCGGTGAGGTGCAGCATGTGACCTACAACCCCAATCACCTCTGGTACTATTTCCCGCGCCAGGAGAAAAACGAGACCGTCCTCATTAAATGCTTCGATTCGGAGACCGACGGGCGGTCGCGCTTCGCCGCCCACACCGCCATCGATGATCCCCACGAGCCGCCCGATGCGCGGCCGCGGGAAAGCATCGAAGCCCGCACCTTCGTCTTTTTCTGATCCCAAAGCCCCAAGTTCCCGGCCTGCTCTCGCCCCGCTGCCGAAGGCCATATTACCCGCGCCTTGAGGTTCCGCAGGCGGCAACGCGGCCATTACCCTCTTCAAGTCAACCAATCCTTAACCTTAAAAAAACGCTAAGCTCTTATAAGAACAGTTTCATTATTTTGTAGCGTCACTCCAAATAAATGGTGGGAAAACAGGGACTTTCCTGTTATAGTTAAAAGATAGTTAATTGTGACGCCATTCGATGGTGAGTGTTCGGCGTGTTGCGTAGTCTAGCAAGGTCTGAAAGCGGTGTGACCGCGTTGGAGTATGGGTTGGCGGCGGCCTTGATCGGCATCGCCATCATCGTCTCTCTCCTGGCCGTTGGCGGCCACCTCAACGAAGATTTCACATACATCGCCTCCTCCTTCGAACCCGGCGAAGAGGGCGCGGGTCAGGCACCGCCCGCTTCGGGCGCCGGAGGTTCGGGCGCGGGCGGCAGTGCATCCAGCGGCGGCGGATCCGGCGGCAGCGGCACCCAGCAAGGTGGCGGCAGTGGAAGCTCCGGTGGTGGCACGGCTTCGAACGGCGGCAGCGACAATTCCGGCTCGGACGGCGACGATTCGGCGTCCAGCGGAGACGGCGGCAATTCCGGCTCCGCCGGCGACGACGTCGCCTCCGCCGGCAACTCGGGCGGCTCGGGAAGCAGCGGCAGTGGTTTCGGCAGTGGCGGCGGTTCCAGCTCCGGCGGCAGTGTTAGCGGCAGCGGCAGCGGAAGCGGTCTTGGCGGCAGCGGTAGTGGTAGCGGAAGTGCCGACGGTGGCAGCTCCGGTGGTGGTAGCGCCAGCAGCGATTCCGGCGGCATCGGCAGCTCGGCACCCGGCGGCGGCTCCAACAGCGGCAACAGCGGTTCGAACAGCAGCGACACCGGATTGGCCGATTCCGGCGCAGGCGGGGATGATAGCGCCTCTTCCGGCGGCGGTTCAGGCTCCTCTTCAGGCGGCGCGGACAGCAGCGCCGGTGGGGGTAACAGCGCTTCACCCGGCGGGGGCACAGGGACAAGCGGCAGCGCCGCGTCTTCGACAAGCGCCCGTTCCATGTCGCCATCGGGCAACAGCGGGTCCGGCTTCAGCGGCGGCGGGGGCGGCGGCGGATCGGCAGGACCGATCGGCGACACCGCCGATGCCGGGAGTAACAATACCGGACTGCGCGGGCCCGGCAGGGGGTTTGCCGTTGCATCGCGCGGCGACCGGCGTGGACGGTGGGTGGAAAGGCGCGGCGGCCCGTCGAGTGCAAAAACCGGCCCCGAGGGCGACGAATATGCCGGCCTCGGCGAATCGAGCACCGATGCGGAGCAGGCCGAAATCGAAGAACCACCGATCCCCGACGACCCGACCGTGGATCCACTTGAGAAAGACGCCCAGGATGGCGTTGCCGGCGGACCACCGCACCGCGTCGGCAGTGGTGGAAGCACCAAACAAGCCAAGCCGTCCCGATCGTTCTGGGATGTCTATGAAGATAATGAGACGTCATTCAATCTGACGGTTCTCGTCTTTGGTCTCCTGCTGACGGTATTTTTCATGGTTCGCTCGTTCTCCACGGGCGGTGGCGGCGCCGGACGCGGCGGTAGCGGCCCCGAGGGCCGCGCAGCACGAGCGGACGCCCGCCGCGCGCAGGAACGCCACGGCGTTTTCTCCAGTCACAAGAAAGCCGCTTGATCAGAATTCTGGGAGGGTTGGATCACGACCCAAGGAGCCGGCCCTCTTGGCCGGCTCTTTTTCTTGCCGCGACTGCCCCGCGTCACCGCCGCTACAGACCGAGCCGTCCCAATCCTGGCAGCCGAAGCGCGAGGTCGGCGAAATCGACCCCCGCCGAAAGGCCGAGCAGGTTGATCTCCACCCCTTCCTCGGCGGAAACCAGGATTCCCAAAAGGCCGAAGGCGGAGAGTTGAAAGCCCCCTCCGCTCGGCGTCCGGGCGACGAAGGACGGCCCGGGCAGGTAGTCCTTGCCGATGGCCGTGGGCGGCAAATCGGCCTTGAGCTCCGGCACCCGGCGCAAGATAAAGGCGGTAAAGGTGTTGCTGTTGGGCCCGGGCCAGGTGCGGTATTCCCTCGCATACGGGTATTCCGCCACCGCCTGCCTGATCCTGGTGATCGCTGCTTCCGCCGGTTTTCCCCGGAGGTCGGCAAGGATACGAGGTTCCGAGCCGTACCAGTAACGGTCCGGCGCGCCCTCGTTGATGTCGATGGCATTGCCGCCGTGATAGACATTCCAACCCATGACCTCATAGGTGGTGAAGGCGGATCCGTGGGCGGGCTTGAGCGCGATCCAGGTGTGCACCGCAAAGGCCCCGCGCCACTTGAAGGCACGCGCGGCATAGACCTGGACGATCGCTTCGGGATGGCTGGCCGGGTCCGGCGCGATGCCGGCCACATCGCGGCTGGCCTGTGACCAATCGCCCTCCAGACTGACCTCACCGCAGGCGACCAAGGAAAACGGGCCCGCCAGCAGGAGGACAATCAGGATCATCAAGTTGCGCACATGCTTCATTGCCACTCCGCAAGAGCTGCAAGACATCGACCGCCTCTTCTCCTATCACACTGTGGCAGGGTTGTGGCGGCGTTGATACGCCGGCTCCGCCAGGGGTGACGCCCAGGGGGTTTCAAGGCGGCGCGAGCAGCGTAATATAGCGCTTCGCCGTCACGGCCGCCGATCAAGACCGCAATCAGGGATTCCCTCCTCATGCAGAGCCCGCCACCACCGTTTCACGCCGATCACGTGGGCAGCCTGTTGCGCCCCCAGTCCCTGATCGATGCCCGCGCCCGGCACGAAAAGGGGGAGATCGGCCGCGACGAGCTGTGGCAGATCGAGAGCCAAGCGGTGGACGACGCCATCGCCCTGCAGGAAGGCGCCGGCCTGAAAAGCATTACCGATGGAGATTTCCGCCGCGGGCACTGGTGGAACGATTTCGTGCTCGCCATTGACGGCATCGAGATCCAGGGCGGACTGGAGGTGCATTTCCGGCAGAAGCCCGGCGAGGAGATCGCCCATGCGCCGCACCGCGCGGTTGTGACGGGCCGCCTCAACCGCCCGGGAGGCATCTGCACCGACGCGTTCAAGTACCTCCTGGAACACACCAAGGAGACGCCAAAGCTCTGCATGCCCTCGCCCTCCATCGTCCACTTCCGCTCGGGCCGCCAAGGCATCGACAGGGACGCCTATCCCGACATGGAGGAATTCTTCCAGGACCTCGCGCGAATCTGGCGCGAGGAGATCGCCGACATCGCCGCCCTTGGCGGGCGCTATATCCAGCTTGACGAGGTCAATCTCGCTTTCTTGTGCGATCCCAAGCTGCGCGACGCGGTCACCCGGCTTGGGGAAGATCCAGATACCCTGCCCCAGACCTATGCCCGTCTGATCAACGATACCGTCGGCCAGCGGCCCGATGACATGGTCGCCTGCCTGCATCTCTGCCGCGGCAATCACCGCAGCAACTGGGTGGCCGAGGGCGGTTACGAGCCGGTGGCCGAGACATTGTTCAACGAGATCGATGTCGATGCCTATTTCATGGAGTTCGACAGCCCCAGGGCGGGCAATTTCGAACCGCTGCGCTTCGTGCCCAAGGGCAAGACGGTGGTGCTGGGGCTCGTCACTTCCAAGTGGCCTGAGCTCGAATCCAAGGATGAGCTCAAGCGGCGTATCGAGGAAGCCGGCAAATACGTTCCGGTCGAGCAATTGGCGCTGAGCCCGCAATGCGGCTTCGCATCCACCCTGCTCGGCAACAGGCTGACCATGGCCGATGAGCAGGCCAAGCTGCGCCTGGTGGTCGAAACCGCGCAAGAAATTTGGGGCTGAAGACACCCATGGGCTGGCTGAAAAGCACGTCGACACGGACCTTCATCGTCTACCCGGTGCTGATCGTCGCCCTGGAGCTAGCGCTCACCGGCGGCCACCTGCCCTTCGTGCCCTGGGGCGTGCCGCTTCTTCTCTGGGGCTACGGTCAGTACCTCCTGGTCGGCCGCTATCGCACGCAGATGGGCGGGGGCGGGCCGGGACTGGCCACCCCACCCGACCGCATCGTCGAGGTCGGTCCCTACCGGTATCTGCGCAATCCCATGTATCTCGGCCACCTGATCTTCATGGCGGGGCTGGCCATCACCTTCCAGTCGCTCGCCGCCGTGGCGCTGTT
Source organism: Rhodospirillales bacterium (assembly GCA_024638585.1). Taxonomy (GTDB): domain Bacteria; phylum Pseudomonadota; class Alphaproteobacteria; order SMXQ01; family SMXQ01; genus SMXQ01. The sequence goes on along the minus strand of JAHEKA010000148.1, from coordinate 265 downwards.
GGCCTTTCACATGGTCTGGTTCCATCTGCGCGTGCTGGAAGACGAAAAACACCTGGAGCAAATCTTCGGCAACGCCTACATCGATTACAAATCGCGGGTGAAGCGCTGGATTCCGGGCGTCCTGTGACCGGCCGGTGGATTCGAGGGAGGGGCACATGGCGCAAAAGACCGTGATCGTCACCGGCGCCGCGGGCGGCATCGGTCTGGCCTGCGCCGAAGGCCTGATCCGCGATGGCCACAACGTCACCGCGCTGGATATTCAGGA
>JAHEKA010000147.1 GCA_024638585.1 Rhodospirillales bacterium | reverse complement strand
GCTGGCGCCCAATGGCGGCAATCCGGAAGTGATTCCCAACGAGGACAGCCAGGACGTTGAATTCGACGACACCAATATTTTCTCTCCCAGCCGCTTCACCGGCGTCGACCGGGTCGACGGCGGCCAGAGGGTTGTCGCAGGCCTGAACTGGGGCCTTTACGGCGACAAGGGCGGCGCCATAGAGGCCTTCGTCGGCCAGAGTTTCCGGCTTCATTCGAATTCCGCATTCCCCCGCGGCTCCGGCCTGCGCGACCATGCGTCGGACATGGTGGGACGGATCCGGATCTCGCCGGGTGACTACTTCGACCTCCTCTACCGGTTCCGCATGGATCCCGACGATTGGAAATCCCGGCGACGGGAGCTCAAGCTGTCGGCAGGGCCAAGCTGGCTCAAGGCCAATGTCAATTATTTCTTCGTGGGCGAGGAAACGGGCACCGGCGAGTTCGGCAACCGGGAGGAAGTCAGCCTGCGCCTCGATGCCGCCCTTACCAAGTATTGGTCCGCCAACGCGCGCATCCGGGAGGACCTCACGGGGAATGGAACAATCTCCGAAGGGTTAGGGTTCACCTATCAGGACGAATGTTTCATTTTCGATATCAGTTTAGAGCGCACCTTTACCGAGGACCGCGACCTCAGGCCCGAGGACACGATCTTCTTCAAGGTGATCTTCAAGCATCTGGGCGAAATCAAGGGCACCAGTTGAACATCTGGGCCGACCGGCTATATGTTGACTCATGGGCCCTATCGGCCCGTGATGAGAGAAGGATTCGGGTTAGACCCATGGCGCAGTATTCGCTCGGGACAGAACAGAGACGTAATCGGCGCGGCCCATCGGGCGGCATTGTGGGGAAGCTCGGCCTTGGGCTGGCCGCCACCCTCCTCGGCTTCGCCCTCGGAGGCGGACCAGCGGCGGCCCAGGACAAGACCGCGAAACGGCCGACCGCGGTTCTCAGGATCCTCGCGGTCGTCAACGACGAGCCGATCTCGGCCTTCGACCTCAACCAGCGTCTCAACTTCATCATTCGCCTCTCAAGCCTGAAGGACAATATCGAAACCCGGCGCGGACTGGCGCCCAGAGTGTTGCGCGCCCTGGTGGACGAAACCCTCCAGCTCCAGGAAATCAAGAATTTCAACATCAACGTCACCAAGGCGGAGATCGACCGGGCCTACCGGCGGGTGGAACAGCAGAACCGGCTGCCCGCGGGACAGCTTATCCCGTTCCTGAAATCCCGTGGGATCGCGCCCGAATCCTTGGCACGACAGGTCAAGGCGGCGATTGGCTGGCCCGCCGTCATCCGTCGCAAGTTTCTGAGGACGGTCATCATCACCAACGAGGAAATCGACAAAACCCTTGCGCAATTCAAGGAGTCGATGAACAAGCCCCGCCATCTGGCGGCGGAGATCTTCCTTCCGGTGGACGACCCCAATGACGAACCCGCCGTGCGCCAGAACGCCGAGCGCATCATCAAGGAACTCCAACAGGGCGCGAGTTTCGCCTTGCTGGCACGTCAATTCTCACAAAGTGCGTCGGCCCCTTCGGGGGGCAATATCGGCTGGGTCCAACCCGGTGAACTGCCCCCGGAAGTTGAAGCGGAGCTGGCCAAAATCCCGCCCAATGCCACGACCAGGCCGATCCGCACGACCGCCGGCTATCACATCGTCCTGCTGCGCGAACGCCGCGCCCCGGGGGCGACATCGGAAGACGCCACCGTGGTGTTGCGCCAAATCCTGCTGCCGGTTCCCCAGAAAGCGCCGAAATCCGACTGGGATAGCCAAGCCTCCCTGGCGCGGACCATCAAGGATACGGCAAAAGGCTGCGCTGATTTTTCCAGCGTGTCCCGCGAACTGGGATCCACGCTGTCGGGCAACCTGGGCCGCGTCAAGGTCAGAGAGCTTCCCCCGGGAATCAGAAAGACCGTCCTGTCCTTGCCCGTCGGAGTTGCCTCGGAGCCGCAACGGACCAAAGCCGGATTCCGGGTCATCATGGTCTGCGACCGGTCGGAGCAGAAAAGCACGTTGCCGACCCGAGCCCGCATCCGCGTGATCCTTCAGGGCCGCCAACTGGAGGCGCGCGCAAGGCGCCACCTCAGGGACCTTCGCCAGGCCGCCCTCATCGAATTCCGGACCTTTCGGTGATGCCGATGGGCCTTCCCCTCGCCCTGACCATGGGGGAACCGGCCGGCATCGGCGGGGAAATCACCCTCAAGGCATGGCAGGCGGAACGCTGCAGGGATAGGTCGTTCTTTGTGATCGACGATCCGGAACGGCTGGCAGCCATAGCCCACGACCTGAATCTCGACGTGCCCATCCAAACGATTGCGGAGCCGGGCGACGCGGCGGCAATCTTCGCCACTGCCCTCCCGGTCTTGCCGCAGCCCGTGGCGGTCGCGGTTCCCCCGGGCCGTCCCCATCCAGCCAACGCCGCGGCGGTGCTTGGTTCGATCTCGCGGGCGGTGGCGGCGGCCCAGGCCGGCACGGCGGCCGGCGTGATCACCAACCCGATCAACAAGAAAGTGCTGGCGGATGCCGGGTTTCCCCATCCCGGACACACGGAATATCTTGGCGAGCTGACGGGGGTCGCGCATCCGGTGATGATGCTGGCCTGTCCCGGGCTCCGGGTCGTGCCGGTCACCATTCACGCGCCCCTCGGCCAAGCCATCGGCGCGCTCACCAGCGATGCGATCGCCGCCGCCGGGCGCGTCGCCGCGCGGGCCCTTGTAGAGGATTTTGCCATTCCCGCCCCGCGAATTGCGGTTGCGGGCCTCAACCCCCATGCCGGCGAAGACGGCATGCTGGGACGCGAAGACTTGGACATCATCGCTCCGGCAGTGGATCAGCTCCGCGCCGAGGGGTTGATGGCGACCGGCCCCCTGCCCGCCGACAGCCTGTTCCATGACCGGGCGCGTGCGGAGTACGACGCGGTGCTCTGCATGTATCACGACCAAGCCCTGATCCCGCTGAAGACCATCGACTTCGATCATGGCGTCGACATTACCCTGGGCCTGCCCATCATCCGCACCTCGCCCGATCATGGCACGGCCTTTGAAATCGCGGGTCAGGGCATCGCCCGGGTCGACAGTCTGCTGGCAGCGTTGCATCTGGCCCGGGAAATGGCCGGCAATCGTGCCCAACGGTTGGAGCGCAAGCGGGAAAGGCCCGCCCTTGCCGGAAATTGACACCGCCATCGCTGCGCTGCCGCCGCTGCGTGACGTCATCGCCCGCCACCAGCTCGGCGCACGCAAGGCGCTGGGACAACACTTCCTCCTCGACCTCAACCTCACCGCCCGGATCGCCCGGGCGTCCGGACCGTTGGAGGGCGCCACCGTCATCGAGGTCGGCCCCGGCCCCGGCGGGCTAACCCGCGCCATCCTCAGCGCCGGCGCCGGCCGGGTAATCGCCCTGGAAAAAGACCCGCGGTGCCGCGAGGCGCTCGATCCCCTGGTCGCCGCGGCCAAGGGCCGGCTTGCGGTGATCGATGCCGATGCCCTCGAAGCCGATGCCGCCGCCCTCGCCCGGGCCCAAGGCATCGAACCGGCGGGGCTTCGGATCATCGGCAATCTGCCCTACAACATCTCGACGGCGCTCCTCATTAATTGGCTGCGCGAGATCACCGGCGCGCCGGCGCTCTATCACAGCCTCGTCCTGACGGTGCAAAAGGAAGTCGCGGAACGGTTTTATGCCGCCCCCCGGACCAAAGCCTACGGCCGGCTCAGCATCATGTGCCAGTGGCTGACCGAGGTCACGCCGTGCTTCGATATCGGCGCCCGCGCCTTCACGCCGCCGCCCAAAGTGACCTCAACGGTCGTGCGCCTGGTGCCGCGCCCGGCACCGCTTTCACCGGCACGCTGGAAGGATATGGAAGCCGTGACCCGGGCCGCTTTCGGGCAGCGCCGCAAGATGCTGCGCTCCAGCCTGCGCCAGATCGCCGGTCCAGATGGAGAAGTGGCCCTATTGGAGCGCGCCGGAATCGACCCCAAGTCCCGGCCGGAGGAGCTCGACATCGGCCAGTTCTGCGCCCTTGCCCGCGCCTTCGGGGAAACGGAGACTTGAGCCGGGACCGGAAGTGGCACAGCCCTCTACTGACCTTCTCGCAACGCCTTGACGACGTCGCCCAAACCGGTCAGCCGCTGACGCTTGAGCCGCTCCGCCGCCAGGATCGCCTGCACGGCGGCAACGCTCTCCTCGATGTCCCGGTTGACGATGATGTAGGTGTATTCGGGGTAATGGCTGATCTCGTCCGCGGCTTTCGCCATGCGGGCCGCCACCACATCTGCCGGGTCCTGGGCCCGGGTCTTGAGCCGCCGTTCAAGTTCCGACGTTGAAGGCGGCAGGATAAACACCGTCGCCACGTCCCCGGCCGCATTCTCCACGAGCTGCTGGGTTCCCTGCCAATCGATGTCGAACAGGACATCCCTGCCTGCGGCGATCAATGTCTCCACGGTGGCGCGCGGCGTCCCGTAGTAGTGATCGAACACCTTGGCGTATTCCAGGAATTCCTGGCGATTGACCATGAGATTGAATTCGCTGGGATCGACGAAGTGATAGTCGACCCCTTCCACCTCGCCGGGCCGTTTGGGCCGGGTCGTGACGGAGACCGACATGGAAAGGTTGTCGTCGCGCTCGAGAAGGTGGCGGGAGATCGTCGTCTTGCCCGCGCCGGACGGCGAGGACAGGATCAACATCACCCCGCGGCGCCCTATTCCCCCATTGCTCATGTAGCGGTTCGTCCTCGCAGTCCTTGGCCCGGCTATTCGATATTCTGAACCTGTTCGCGGAACTGTTCGATCGCCGCCTTCAGGTCCAGACCGGTCCGCGTGAGTTCCAGGTCCTGGGCCTTGGAGCACAGTGTGTTGGCCTCGCGGTTGAATTCCTGAGACAGGAAATCGAGACGCCGCCCGATGGCGCCGCCCGCAGCCAACAGTTCCCGGGCCTGCGCGCCATGGGCATCGAGACGGTCGATCTCTTCGCGCAGGTCGGCCTTGCCGACGATCAACGCGATCTCCTGGGCGAGCCGGTCCTCGGAAACGCCCGCATCGGCGCCAAGGAATTCCTCGACCTGGCCGCGGATCCGCTGGCTGATGGCTTCCGGCTGGGTCGCGGCCAGACCCCGGGCCTTGACCGCAAGGGATTCGATCTCGCCCAGGAACCCTTCGAGCACCCCGACCAATCGCGCGCCCTCCTCGGACCGGGCTTGGGCGACCTTCTCCAGGGCATGACCCAGGCTTTCCGCCATGGCGGTCTCGAGCGCGGTGCGGTGGGCGTCATCGGCATCGGGCTCCTCCGGCTCGAGCACGCCGCGCAGCCGCAATAGGCCTTCCGGCGCGGCGGGTGGTCCGTTGGTGCGGGCCCGCACGTCTTCGGCGATAGCGATAACCCGGTCCAGCAGGGCTTCGTTCAGGCGGTAGCCCGCCAGTCCCGGCGTCTCGGTGAGATTGAACGAGATGTTGAAACTGCCCCGTTTGAACCGCTTTCCGACGGCGTCGCGGACGCGGATCTCGAAACTTTCCATACCCGAGGGCAGGCGCACGCGGACGTCGAGCCCCCGGTTGTTGACGCTGCGCAACTCCCAGCGCCAGGCGTAGGATTCGAACGTGCCTTCTTCGCGGGCAAAGCCGGTCATGCTTTGGATCGACATGGTCCCGCGAATCTCGCTCATCTTGGGGTAAAGGGAATTTGAGCCACTATATCCTGTGGGGACTGGGGCAACAAGTCAGGAATCCCCGCGCCATGTCCGGGCCGGCCAATTGCCCCCCGGAGGAACCGCTTTTGGTGCGATTTGGGCGCGCCGTGCTCTAATCTCGGGCCATGGACACCGCACACCCGCGCAACATCCTGATCACCGGGGCCTCGTCAGGCATCGGGGCGGCGCTGGCGGCCTCTTACGCGGGCGATGGGGTGACACTCCATCTCGGCGGCCGCGACCATCCGCGGCTAGAGGCAATGGCCGCCCAATGCCGGCACCATGGCAGTGAGGTTCACACGCGCCGCCAGGACGTCGCCGACGCGCCGGGCATGGCACGGTGGATCGAAGATGCGTTTGCTGCCGGGCCCATCGACCTGGTGATCGCCAATGCCAGCATTTCCGGGGAGGGCGCCGACGACGGGGAAGGACAGGACGGCGGGCCATCCCTCATCCCGGACATCCTCGCCACCAACTTGTCGGGAG
>JAHEKA010000146.1 GCA_024638585.1 Rhodospirillales bacterium | reverse complement strand
GCTTCTGGACGATCAGGTTGTCGTTCTCGCCGGCTTCGATGAACCCACCGTCCTCGCGGATTGCGTGGGCCACTCTCTTGAAGGCCTTCTTGTCTTTCTTGCGCAGGGTGGCCAGGAACGGCACTTTCTTGGCGCCACCCTCCATGGCCAGTTCCACGAAGGCATCACGGGTGCCGGAGGTCGGCGGCGGGCCCAACACTTCGATCTTGGTGTCGGGCAGTGCTGCATTGACCTGCTTCCAGGTCGTGTGGGGGTTCTTGACCAGCTTGCCGTTCACCGGCACTTCCTTGGCCAGGGCCAGGAAGACGTCCTTGAGGCTCAGCGTGATCTTTTTGGTCTTCTTGGAATTGGCAAGAACGATGCCGTCGAAGCCGATCTTGACCTCGGTGATGGCGGTGACGCCGTTACCGGCGCAGCGCTTGACCTCGGACTTCTTGATGCGGCGGGACGCATTGGTGATGTCGGGATGGCCGACACCGACGCCCGCGCAGAACAGCTTGAGACCGCCGCCGGAGCCGGTGCTTTCGATGATCGGGGTCTTGAATTTGGTGGTCTTACCGAATTCCTCCACCACTTTCGTGGCGAAGGGAAAAACCGTCGACGAGCCGACGATCCGGATCTGGTCCCGGGCTTGTGCCATGCCTGAAATCGTGATTGTGGCGATCGCGGCGGCGGCCAGTGTCTTCGTGTACATGTTTTGATACTCCCTCTCTCAGAGTTAAGGACCGTGTCCTTGATCTCGTGCGGCCCGCCGGCAGGTCCGACTATGGGTCCGCGCATCGCCATGCTATTGCGCCGACGCGACACAGTTACGACAGATTGATGACAGGGAGATGACAGGGAGTAAGATTTACGGGGCTAAAGACGGTTAATTTTCAGGGACTTCCGCCGGAGCTGCCGGAATCGCCACGGAAAAGGAGGTCCCCTTTCCTTCGCGGCTCCGAATCTCAAGCAGCCCCCGGTGATGGGCGACGATGTGCTTGACAATGGCCAGTCCCAACCCGGTGCCGCCGATGGCCCGGGAGCGGGCCGTATCGACCCGGTAGAACCGCTCGGTCAGGCGCGGGATATGCTCGGCTGCGATTCCTTCGCCCTCATCGCGCACCTCGATGCGGATGACGCCGGGGGCCCCCACCTGAGCCACGGCATCAATGAGCGCGCCGGGGATTTCGCTACCGAAGTGGAGTGACACGGTGACCGGCGTCCCGGCGCGTCCGTATTTGACCGCGTTGTCGATCAGGTTGAGCAGCAGTTGCGCGAGTTGATCGCCATTTCCCAGCGCTGCCGGCAGGTCGGGGTCGATTTCCTTGCGGATCGCCATGTCCTTGGCCTGGGCCTCCATCTCCAATCCGGCGATGACGTTGCCGAGGGTCGCCGCCAGATCGATGTGGTCCTCTGGCCGGGTGTGTTCCGCCAATTCGATCGCCGAGAGCGACAGAAGGTCCTCCACCAGCCGGCCCATGCGCCCGGCCTGGCTGGCCATCAGGGCAAGAAAGCGCTCGCGCGCTTCTTCGTCGTCCTTGGCCGGCCCCTGGAGCGTTTCGATGAAGCCGATCAGGGAGGCCAGAGGCGTGCGCAGCTCATGGCTGACATTGGCGATGAAATCGCTGCGCATCTGTTCGGCCCGGCGCCGCTCGGTCAGGTCAAAGAGGACGATCAACAAGGCCGCATCGTCTTCCTCGTGGCTTTGCAGAGGCACCGCCTGGATCGCGAAGTAGCGGTCCACCGGATCTGAAATGGTGAGATTGGCGGTCATCGCCACACCGTCGCGCAGGGCCGTGTCGGCGATCTCCAGCACCTTGGGGTCGCGGATCGCGGCGGAAAGGTCGCCGCCCGATGGATCGGTGCCGATGAGCTCACGCGTGGCGCGATTGATGTTGAGGATCCTGTGGTCGTGGTCCAGCAGAAGGATGGGCTGAGGCAATCCGTCGAGCACCAGCTGGCGCGTTCTCATGGCATCCGTGAGCATCTGTTCGCGCCGCCGTGCCTCCCGCGCGAATCGACGGATCAAGGAGGCCAGGCTTGCCGCGGGCCCCCAGCCGCTGAGACGGGGTTCCGGGGTGTCCGGATTGTGGGACAGGGCATCGCCATAGGCGGCCACGGCGGAGAGGTCACCGCCCAGGATGTAGCCCACGATCCAGGCCAGGACGATGCAGACGATCATGCCCACCGCCAGCCATTGGATGCTGATGGCACCCAGCGCGCTTGCCCCGGCGAGGGTCAGCAGTCCGGGGATCGCGATAATGGCGGCGGTTCCGAAAATTCGCCTTAACGGTACCCTTGATCGTGCCATGGCCGCGGTGTCGACTTCCTGTTCTTGAGTTGAAGGACGGGTTGGAACGAGAGCGGTAGCTTCAAGTCAGGTAAAGATTCCCCTTAGGAAAAAATAGAAGAGTGCGGCAAGTGCGCCACCGACTGGAAGGGTCACGACCCAGGACACCAGGATCGGGCCGATCACCCGGAGGTCGAGGGCGGCGACGCCTTGGCCAAGCCCAACGCCCATGACCGCGCCGACGGCGATATGGGTGGTCGAGACCGGCAGGGCGGCCCGCGACGCCAGGACCACCGTCACGGCGGCCGCCATGGTGGCGCAAAATCCGGTGGTCGGCGTCAGTGCCGTGATCCTGCTACCGATCGTCAGCATCACGCGGTAGCCAAAGGTCACCAGGCCGACCAGGATCCCGCCGCCTCCCAGGATCAATAACCAGGGCGGAACCGGAGAACTCTGCGCCATGTCGCCGCCCGAGCGCACCAGGGCGAGCACCGCGGCCAGGGGCCCGATGCCGTTGGCCACGTCGTTGGAGCCATGGGCAAATGCCATGGCACAGGCGGTCAACACCATCAACGGGATGAAGACCTTTTCGACGCTGGCGAAGTGGATCTTGCGGTCGGCGGTCGGATCGATGCGGACCTTCTTGATAAAGTGGCGCGCGATGCAAGCTACGGCCACGCCGATCGCGACGGCGACGATGACGCTCGTCGCGACGCTCAGGTGGAGATTCAAATGCTTGAGACCCTTGAACAGGGTCACAAGCGACATGATGAACCCGACCAGGAAGGCGTAGACCGGGCCCCATCGCACGGCGCTCTGGAACGGTTTATCGGTACTCAGAATCGTCCAGCGAATACTGAGTATCAAGAGGAAAGCGGACAGCCCGCCGAGCACCGGCGAGACCACCCAGCTGGCAACGATCTGACCGATCTTGTCCCAATTGACCGCGCTCATGCCGATGCCGGCAATGGCAAAACCGACCAGCGCACCCACGATCGAATGGGTGGTCGAAACCGGCCATCCCTTAGTGGATGCGATCGCCAGCCAGGTTGCCGCGGCAAGGAGCGCCGCCAGCATTCCGAGAACCAGGATTTCGGGGTTCTCGGCGATGGGGCTGGGATCGATGATGTCATTGCGGATGGTCTTGGTGACGTATCCACCGGCGAGGACCGCGCCGAGGAACTCAAAGATCGCGGCAACGACGATTGCGGTCCTGACCGTGATGGCGCCGGAGCCCACCGATGTGCCCAGCGCATTGGCCACATCGTTGGCGCCGATGCCCCAGGTCATGAAAAGACCGAAGATCACGGCCATCGCGATCAGGGTGGTGCCGTGCTCGGCGATGACGGTCATAGGGTTTCCGGCTTTCCAGCTGGTTTCAATCGCGTCAGTGGGCCACCAGAAGACGCAGACGGTTGCCGCTGGGGCCTTAGACGGGGTGAAGGGTATCATGGGCGGCGAGCGCCGCCATGATGACGATTTCCGACACCGAAGCGCCCATGGGCACGATCTGGGCCGGCTTGTCGAGGCCGAGCAACAGCGGCCCGATCACCGTTCCGCCCCCCAGTTCCTGGATCAGTTTGGACGAGATGTTGGCGGGGTCCAGTGCCGGCATGATCAACACGTTGGCGGGCCCGGAAAGCCGGCAGAAGGGATAGCGTTCGCGCATCAGTTCGATGTCCAGCGCAACGTCGGCCGCCAGTTCCCCGTCATATTCGAAATCGACGTTGCGTTCGTCCAGGATCTCCACCGCCTCGCGGATCCGCTTACCCTTGTCGCGCAGGGGATCGCCGAAGGTGGAGAAGGACAGCAGCGCCACCCTGGGGGTATGGCCCATCTGCCGCGCCTTGGCCGCGGCCTGGACGGCGATGTCGGCAAGCTCGTCGGGCTCCGGGACCTCATGAACCGTGGTGTCGGCGACAAAGACCGTGCGTCCCCGGCAGACAAGCAGGCTGAGGCCGAGGGCCCGCTCTCCGTCCCGTTCGTCGATGACCCGGAGGATGTCGGCAAGGCACACGAAGGAGGAACGGGTCAGGCCGGTCACCATGGCATCGGCATCGCCATGGGCCACCATGCAGGCGGCGAAGGTATTGCGGTCCTGGTGGACCATCCGTTGGCAATCGCGATAGAGCGCCCCGCGCCGCTGAATGCGGGAATAGAGGTATTCGATGTAATCGGCATTGCGTGACGACAGCGCGGCGTTGGTGATCTCGAACTCGTCGGCGTTGGCGATGCCGATGCGTTCCATGGTTTCGAGCACCCGGTCCTTGACGCCCACCAGGATCGGCGTGCCGTATCCCGAATGCTTGAACGCCGCCGCCGCGCGCACGGCTTTTTCTTCCTCGCCTTCGGCGAACACCACGCGCCGTGGATTGGCGCGGACCTCGCGGGAAATCTGGTTCAGGGCATCGGCGGTGGGGTCCAGACGGCGCGACAGGTGGGCACGGTACTCCGTCATATCGTCGATCTTGAGCGCCGCCACGCCGGTCTCCATCGCCGCCCGGGCGACCGCCGGAGGCACGGCGGAAATCAGACGCGGGTCGAAGGGCACCGGGATGATGTAATCCGGCCCATAGCGCAGTTGGGCGCCCTTATAGGCGGTGGAAACCTCATCGGGCACGTCTTCCCGCGCCAGCATCGCCAGCGCTTCCGCCGCCGCCACCTTCATTTCGTCATTGATGGCCCGGGCGCGGACGTCCAGCGCGCCGCGGAAGATATAAGGGAATCCCAGCACATTATTGACCTGGTTGGGATAATCCGACCGGCCGGTGGCGACGATCACATCGGGCCGTGCCTCGCGTGCCTCCTCTGGGGTGATCTCGGGCGCCGGGTTGGCCATGGCGAAGACGATCGGTTTCTTGGCCATGGATTTCACCATGGCCTGATCCACCGCGCCTTCCACCGATAGGCCGAAGAACACGTCCGCGCCCTTCATCGCCTCGGCCAGGGTCCGCGCCTTGGTCTTGGACGCATGGGCGGATTTCCACTGGTTCATGCCCTTTTCCCGGCCCTCGTAGATGACGCCGGTGGTGTCGCACATGATGACGTTGTCGTGGCCGACCCCCATGCGTTTGGCCAACTCGACGCAGGCGATAGCCCCGGCGCCGGCGCCGTTCACCACCATCTTGATGTCGCCGATCTTGCGTCCGGTGATGTCCAGCGCATTCAACAGCCCCGCCGCGGCGATGATCGCGGTGCCATGTTGGTCGTCGTGGAAAATGGGAATGTCCATGATCTCGCGCAGGCGCTGTTCGATGATGAAGCATTCCGGCGCCTTGATGTCTTCCAGGTTGATGCCGCCGAAGCTGGGGCCGAGATGGCGCACGCTGTTCACGAACTCATCGACGTCCTCGGTGCCGACCTCGAGGTCGATGGCGTTGACGTCGGCGAAGCGCTTGAACAGGACAGACTTGCCTTCCATCACCGGTTTGGAAGCCAGCGCGCCGAGATTCCCCAAGCCGAGCACGGCGGTTCCGTTGGTGATGACCGCGACCAGGTTGCCCCGCCCGGTGTAGTCGTAGGCGGCCCCCGGGTCCTCGGCGATGGCGCGGCACGGCGCGGCGACGCCCGGGGAATAGGCCAACGACAAATCGCGCTGGGTGACCAGCGGCTTGGTCGGCATGATCTCGAATTTTCCCGGGCGCCCGCGCTTATGGAAAGCGAGGGCTTCCTGGTCCAACTCCCGGTCGGTGTCTGTCGCCATGACGGAATTCCCTGGTGATGATCTGTTCGTTGTTCCCGTACTGGGTCGACCGGCAATCTCTCCGTTGCCTTTCTCCGAACGTTGCCGGTGGCCGAATTTGTGGAAACTTAACCAGTTTTGCCCGCTTGCCAAGCCCATACTGGGCCTGAAGGCCATTCGCACGAATATGTGACAGGGCCGGGGCAGGCATGATT
>JAHEKA010000145.1 GCA_024638585.1 Rhodospirillales bacterium | reverse complement strand
TGGACAACGGCCATGTCTGGACAGAGCTCGGCCCGTGGCACGACTATCCGTGCAAGTGGCTCTACGTCTGGGGGCCGCAGAAATGGGGCCGGGCGATGGAGTCCGACCGCCGGGGGGTGGTGTAGGCCTGGCGGCAGGTACAGGGGGCGTGCCGCCCTCGAACGGCAGCCCTCATTGCGCCAAGTCGCCGATGGCCCCGGATTAATCCTGTAAGATGTCAGAGCGGTCCCGCCGGCCCGCAAGTGGCTGCAGAACAGGGAGATTTGCGCCTTGGAAACCCGCCTGTTGGTCAATTACCCGCCGGACCCCAATCCCCGGCCGGCGAAGTTCGACCCGCCCCCCGGAACCTGCGACACCCATTTCCACATCTACGGCCCGCCGCATCTCTACCCCTACGTGGAAAACCGGCGCTCGACCCCGCCGGCGGCACCGATCGGGCATTACCTCAACATGGCACGCGTGCTGGGCATCGAGCGCGGCGTCCTGGTGCAGCCCAACGTCCACGGGTTCGAGACCGCGGTGGTGACCGATGCCATCGCCCAGGCGCCGCAACGTCTGCGCGGCGTGATCAACGCCAATCCGGACCTGACGGAGGGGGAGATCGCGGCACTGCACGCGGGCGGCGTGCGGGGCATCCGGCTCAACATCACCCATGCCCATGGCACGGACTTTACCCGGGACGGTTTCGCCGCCCAGATCGCCAAGATCGCCCATCTGCCGTGGTCGGTGGACCTGCATTGCGATCTCGATTCCGTGGTCAGCCACGCCGAGCTGCTGGACCGTGCGGCGCTGCCCGTGGTGCTCGATCACTTCGCCCGCTGCGACGGCGCCAAGGGCACCGATGATCCCGATTTCCGCGTCATGGCGGACCTGGCGGCGGCGGGCAATGTGTGGATCAAGATCGGCGGGGCCGACCGGCTGATGGGCCGCGGGGCTGCCTACGCCGATATCGTCGCCATGGCCCATGCCCTGATCGATGCCGCGCCGGACCGCATCATCTGGGGCACCGATTGGCCGCATTCGGCGGTGTGGGAGCCCGGCAGGATGCCCAATGACGGCGATTTGCTGGATATGGTGGCGGATTATGCGCCCGATGAGGACATGCGGCGCAAGATCCTTACCGACAATCCCGCGGCGCTCTACGGCTTCGATTAACCCCGGACCGGGCTCGGGGCCGCGCCCGATCGCCGCGCCCGATCTCTGCTCATCTGAGGCCTGGGGGGCTCTATTTAAATAAATGTTTAATTAAGCAAACATTTAAATGAAGGCTTTTTCCGCGCCGCGGACCCATGATTCTTCGTGGCATCCGGAAGCGGTGGAGGGCGCTATTGTCGCGCGAATTGCGCGTCTCAGGCCGCCGCCGGCAGGTGCCCGCGATCATGGGGCAGGTCGAGGAAGCCCATGTCCGGTCCCTTGGGCACGATGCAGGTCGGATTGACCCTTTCCTGGTGATAGTAATTTGCCTTGGTGGCGGCCAGGTTCAGGGTGTCGGTGATGCCCGGCCATTGGTAGAGCTCGCGCAGGTAGTCGACCAGATTGGGGTAATCCTGCAGGCGCCGGACATTGCACTTGAAGTGGCTGTAATAGACGAGATCAAATCTCAGCAGGGTGGGGAAGGCGCGCCAGTCCGCTTCCGTGATCCGCTCGCCCATCAGGTAGCGCCCCTTGCCCAGGCGCTCTTCCAACGTATCCAGACCGTGGAACACCTTGTTGACCGCCTGGTCGTAGGCTTCCTGGGTGCGCGCGAAGCCGGTGCGGTAGACGCCGTTGTTCAGGTGCTCGTAAACGAAATCGTTGATCTCATCGATTCCCGCACGCAGGTCGTCCGGGTAATAGTCGATCGAATTATCCGCCCATTCGCCGAACGCGTCGTTCAGCATGCGGATGATTTCCGACGATTCGTTGTTCACCACCATGCCTTGCTGGCGGTCCCACAGGGTCGGCACGGTCACCTTGCCGGTATAGCTGGGGTTGGCCGCGGCATAGGCCTGGTGCAGGTGAAAGACCCCGTCCTTGCCTGGCGCAAGATCGTCAAGGCCCTTGGAATAGCTCCAGCCGGCGGTCTTGGGCCGGTCGGCGATGGAGGCCGAAACCACGTCCGTGAGCCCCTTGAGCTGGCGCATGATCAGCGTGCGGTGGGCCCATGGGCAGGACCAGGACACGAACAGGTGATAGCGCCCGGGCGTCGCTTCGAAGCCGCCTTCGCCGGACGGCCCGGGCGACCCATCGGCGGTCACCCAGTTGCGGAACTTGGACGCGTCGCGGACGAAGGCGCCGCGCTTGTCATGGGGCACTTCGGCATCATCGTCCCAAACGCCGTCGATCAGCATTCCGGCCATGGAGTCTCTCCCCGGCGGCCCGCCCTGGCGTTGGCGGGCCTATTCTTTAAGGAACGGAACCGCAAGCTTCTGGAAGTCCTCCGCGGCATCCCAGGGCATCAGGTGCTTGCAACCAAGGACGAGGTGCATGTTGAGGCTCGGTTCCTTCTCCTGGAGCAAGGCGAACCGTTCCGCCGCCCGTGCGCGGTCCTCGCGCCCGTACATCAGCAACAGCGGCATGGTGAGCTCGGTCATACGCTGCCAAAGCGGCGTGCCCCCGCCACCCTTGCCGCCCTTCTGGGCCGCCGCCCGGGCATTGTTGCGGGCAACGAAACCTTCGAAGTTGCGGCCGACGGACCGGGAGTGGCGCAATGCCAGTTCCTCGTCGGTGATCAGCTCGTGATGGAAGAGAGTCGCTTCCAGGAGCTTGCGGGTGTCCTCGATGGTCGGTTCGGTCTGGGACATGCGCTCGTCCATACGCTGGAGAACGGCGTCTTCGCGCTTGCCGGCGCCGCCTTCCAGCGGCGGCAACAGGCTGCCGCAGCCCAGGATAATGATGTGGCTGACGCGGTCCGGCTGTTCCAGCCCCAGTTGCACGGCAACATTGCCCGCCTGGGAGTGGCCGACCAGGGCCGCCTTGTCCAGGCCCAGCGCGTCCATCAGGCCGATGGCGGCTTTTTTCTTCTCCGGCACCGAGCCGTCATCGGAATAGTCGCTCAGCCCATAGCCCGGAAAATCGAAGGCGATGACCCGGAAACCCTCGGCCGCCAACGGGCCGATGTTGCGCCGGTAGACGTCCGCCGACGATCCCAGCGAGGCGCCGTGGAACAGCAAGACGGCGGGGCCGCTGCCGTCCTCGATATAGCGGATGGACGTCCCATCCACGTCTGCGAATTTGTCCTCGAATTCCGTTGCGACGGTGGTAGCCATGACGTATCTCCCCTTATCGCCTGTTCCCAGGCCGTGTTCGTGGAAAGCTTATCATAAGGAGGCGTCCCTCGCGAAGGGCGGCGTGCCCTTGCAACGCGCGTGTCCGCGCCCGATATTCGCTCCGGGGCCGGCTCCCTGAAGACAGACGCCGACAAGGACCTCTCATGATGACCGAACCCGTGACCCGTTTCGCGCCGTCGCCGACGGGATACCTGCATCTCGGTCACGCCTATGCGGCCTTGTTCGCCGCCCGGGCGGCGGGCGGTGCGCCGGCGCGCTTTCTCCTGCGGATCGAGGATATCGATACGGGCCGGTGCCGGCCTGCGTTCGAGGCAGCGATCCTTGAGGACCTTGCCTGGCTCGGCCTCACATGGGAGAGGCCAGTGCTGCGCCAGTCGGAGCGCGGACCGGCCTACCGGGCGGCGCTGGCGCGCCTGGAGGCGCTTGGCATCCTGTACCCCTGTTTCTGCACCCGCAAGGAGATCGCCCGGGAAATCGCGCGTGCGGGTGCCGCACCCCAAGAGAGCGGCGGGCGGGACGGGCCGCCCTATCCCGGCACCTGCCGGAACCTGAGCGCGCAAGAGCGCGAGGCCCGCAGGACCGCAGCCGGCGGCGCGGCGCTGCGCATCGATGCCGCCAAGGCGGCGGAGCTTGTGGGGGCGCTTTCCTTCACCGATGAAGACGCGGGCGAGGTGCGCGTCGACCCTCTGTTGCTGGGGGATGCGGTGCTTGCTCGCAAGGACATCGGCACCAGCTACCACCTCGCCGTGGTGGTGGACGATGCCGATCAGGAGGTGAGCCTGGTCACAAGGGGCCGAGACCTTCTGCCATCGACCCATTTGCACAGGGTTCTGCAGGCGCTTCTTGGCCTGCCGGTGCCGCGCTATCACCACCATCCCTTGATCGCCGACGAGGCCGGGGCGCGACTGGCCAAGCGCAACGATGCGCGCGCGATCCGGACTCTGAGGGAGGAGGGGAAAAGCAGCGCCGAAGTGCGCGCATTGGCGGGGTTTCCCGATTGATCAGGGGACCGAGGGTGATAGGTTTGGCCCCATGGTTCGCTTCTCCACGTCTTCAAGCATCGATGATCGTGCCGGTACCAACCGACGCAAATGTGCCGTTCGCGTCCTACCAACGGTGGCGGTCTTTGCCTTGGTTTTGGGCTTGGGTCCTGTCTCGGCCAACGCTTCCGGCCCGCGGGATGCCGAGCCTATTCCCCATCCAATGTTCGACGCGAATCACTGCCTGAAAGGCATTGAGCGTTCCGCCCGTACAAGCACGGTGGTGATGCGTTGGGGATGCGGCAGGGCCAAATTCATCTCCATGTCCTGCGTGTTTGACCGCTCGGGGTATGGCGGTCTGGGGCCGAAATTCGCCAAGCCGGGCTGGCACTGCAACTATCCCCTCCCGGTGCTGGCCGAGGATGGGGGAAAACGGGCCAGTGACCTTGCCGTCGGCGATGTCAGCGGTGCGGTCTACTGGGCCGCTTGTTTCGTTGCAAGCTACGGTGCCTTCGCCACCCGCGATAAGCCTTACCATCGCACGCCGTGCTGGAAGGCTCTCCGCGACATCGGCCGCGCGGTCAAGCGGTCGGGGCGCAGCCCCGCCGATGTTGCAGGTGATCTGCTGCCCTAACCGCTGGCCTTCTCATTGCCAGCCATCTTATGGCGCCGGCCCCGGCCCTGATAGTCGGGCTTGGAGAAATCTCCGATCCCGTGGAAATCGATGATTTCTATGGAATTGCCGAACGGGTCCTGGATATAGCCGTGGCGCCCGGTGAAGGTGCGGTGTCCTTCATCTTCATAGACCAGGATGGGATAGCCTGCTTCTTCCACATGCTTGAGCGCGGCATCGAAATCATCGCTGTCGACGATGAACGCGTGATGGAACTCGTACTCGCCGGGCGGGTTGGGACGGGTGTGGTGCTTCGTGTTGGTGAGGACGAAGTGATCCTCACCCGCTTTCATGAACACCGTGGTGTCGTTTTGGCGCAGATAGGTACACCCCAACACGTCCTCATAGAACTTCCGGGCCAGCTCGAGATCGGAAACACCGATGGCGAAATGCAGCACGCCGGTGGGTTTCATGCTCTTGGGGTCGCTCATCATGGTTCCCTTTCGCGCGATGCCCGGTCAGATCATCTCCCGGAGCAGGACGCCGTACCCCTCCACCGGTTCGTTGATGTGCAGGTGCTTCTGGATTTCCCAGCAGCGGGCCGGCACCGGATGGACCACCGGAATCCCCAGATCCTGTTCCAACATGTCGATCACCGGCAGCACGCGCCAGCCCGATCCCAACAGGTAAATGGCGTCGGCCTTCTTGTGCTTGAGCGCGATTTTCTTGACGTGGGAATAGACCTCTTCCGAAGACAGCTGTCCGATCGCATCGAAGGGCGCATCGATGCCGTCCATCGCAAGCATGTCGAATCCGGCGCCTTCGAAGTAATCGGAGAAGATCTTGTTGATGGGACCTGTGAAATAGGTCGCGCCGACGACGCGCTTGGCCTTCAGTGCCCGCAGGGCGGCGACGTGATTTGAGCCCGATGTGAAGACCGGCGTCTTGTATTTCCGCTCCCACTTCTTGATCAGCTTTTCCTCGCCCTTGAAGCCGAGAAGCATGAAGGGCGGCGCGCCTTCGGGCAGCATCACATCGACCTCTTCCTTGGCGAGCTCGTCGAGGAGCGGTTCATAAGGCTCCACGGCGCGTTTGAATTCGTCGGTGGTGCCCTGGCGGATGTTGAGGAATAGCGGGATCACGCCCACGCCTTCGGGCAGCATCCGGATCAGTTCTTCGAGGGACCCGGGACGCCGGGTCGGCTTGATGCACCCGATCACGCCCCTCCAGGTGGTGTACGGCATATGTCTCTCCCTATTGCATGGTCCGCCGGCCAGGATCGCCGGCAGGTGTTGGCCTGTTCTTGAGAGTAATTTTACAGCAAA
>JAHEKA010000144.1 GCA_024638585.1 Rhodospirillales bacterium | reverse complement strand
CATCGCCATCGACCGCGATGCGCGCGAGGCCCGCGTCGATTTCACCGGCACCGCGCCGGTCTCGCCGACAAATTTCAACGCGCCGCCGGCGGTTTGCCGGGCCGCCGTGCTGTACGTCTTCCGCACCCTGGTGGACACGCCGATCCCCATGAACGACGGCTGCCTGCGCCCGATTAGGCTGATCATCCCCGAGGGCTCCATGCTCAGCCCGACCCCCCCGGCGGCGGTCGTGGCGGGCAACGTGGAAACCTCGCAATGCATCGTCGATGCGCTGCTGCTGGCGGTCGGGCGGTCGGCGGCCAGCCAGGGCACCATGAACAACTTCACCTTCGGCGATCAGACCTATCAGTATTACGAGACCGTCGCCGGGGGCGCTGGCGCCGGGCCCGGTTTCGATGGGGCCTCCGCCGTGCAGACCCACATGACCAATTCACGCCTGACCGACCCGGAGGTGCTGGAATGGCGCTTCCCGGTCCTGGTCGAGGATTTCCGAATCCGCACCGGCTCCGGTGGGGCCGGCACCCAGCGCGGCGGCGACGGGGCGGTGCGGCGCATCCGATTCCTGAAACCCCTGCGGGCGGCGATCCTGTCCAACCGCCGCGCCATCGCGCCGCCGGGCCTGGCCGGGGGCGAAGACGGCGCCAAGGGCGTCAACCGGGTGGAGCGCGCCGGTGGCGGGGCGGAGGTCCTGGGGGCCACGGCCGAGGTCGCCATGGAGCCCGGCGACGTGTTCGTCATCGAAACACCGGGCGGTGGCGGCTATGGCCCACCCGGAGACAAGCCGCGCTGAGGTGCCGCCCGGATGTGGGCGTCATGAGAATTTCACGCTGTCTGGTTGGGGGGAAGCGGACGGCTAACGCGCGCTGGGCGTGCTGTCTTCGGGCGGTTCCTGGTCGCTGCCGGGCTTGGTGCGGGGGCCGGTCTTGGGGCCGGGGGCAAGCTTCTTCCGAGCAACATCGCCGGCGGCTTTGTCGGCTTCCTGGCGCTGAGCCTTCTTCTCGCCGCCGGAGCGCCCGGACCGGGCGCGGCTGACCTTGGCTTTCTTCGCCTTTTCGTCGCGCGCACGCTGTTTCCGGAACTGATTGAGGTTGATCACGTCACCCATCGGTGGACTGCTCCTCTATCCTACGCGTCCAAATCCCGACCCTGCGGCCCCGCAGCCTTCGCGCCAAACGCCGCTGTATCTTCAAACCGCCACAATTTATTCATTGAATTAACGCAAATATCCGTTGGCGCCGCAAGTCCCCTGCGGTAATTCTCCTTGGGCGCACCGTGCCGTGCGCACGAAATGTCTCGGGACGGATGACGTGAAGAAGGTCCTGATAGGGTTTGTTGCGATCCTGGCCGTGGCGGTCGGGGTTGCCCTGATCGCTCCCAATTTCATCGATTGGAATGCCTATCGTGGCGAGATCGCCGCGGAAGTGCGCAAGGCGACCGGCCGCGATTTCGCCATCGACGGCGCGATCGCGGTCTCGCTCCTGCCGGCGCCCGAGCTTTCCGTGCGCAAGGCACGGCTCGCCAATCTGAAGGGCGCCAAGGATGCGGAAATGGTGCGCCTCGACGCGTTGGACCTGCGGATCGCCTTCTGGCCGCTGCTGTCGGGCAGGGTGGTGGTGCAATCGGTGGTGCTGCGCGGCGCCGACATCCGCCTGGAGAAGCTGGCCGACGGGCGGGAGAACTGGTCCTTCGAGACGCCCGGCACGAAGCCTGCGCCATCGTTGCCCGGTGCGGGCGGCGGCGCGCCCGTGGGGCCGGCGCGGGGTGCCGGAGATGCCATATCCCTGGAACAGGTCAGCATCGAGAACAGCACATTGACCTACCGCGATTCGCGCGCGGGCTCGGTCCAGCGCGTCGCCGGCATCAATGCGCGCATCGCCGCGGGCACGCTGTCCGGTCCCTTCGCCGCCCGGGGCGTGCTGCGCTATGGCGGGCTGCCGCTCTCGTTCGAGCTGCGCGCCGATCGCATCATCGAGGGGGCGTCGACCAAGCTCCAGCTGGAAACCGGGTTCCCCGAGGCCAAGGCGAAGCTCACCTATGCGGGCTATGTGACGCCCGGCAAGCCCAGCGTCACGCTGACCGGCGTCCTCAACGCCGAGGGCCCCGATCTCGGCGCCCTGGTGGCGACGCTGGCCCGGGCCGGGGAGGCCCCCGCCAAGGACGGAGGCAAAGCCAAGGCCGCGCCGAAGGCGCCGGCCAAATCCCAACCGATCCCAGGGCTTGCCCGGCCTTTCAGCCTCTCGGCCAATCTCAGCGGCGGGGCGGATCAGATCGCGCTCAAGGGCATCGCGGGTCAGTTCGACGGCACCAAGGCCTCGGGCCAGCTGACCATCGCCCCGGGGGACGTGACCCAGATCGATGGCAGCGTCAAGATCAACCGCCTCGATCTCGACACCTGGCTTGCCGGCCCGGGCCAGAGCAAGGCCAAGACCAAGGCGGGAAAGACGGCCAAGGGTTCGAAGGCCGGGGGTTCGAAGGCCGGGGGGAAGGCGGGCGGCGCCCAGGCCGGGTTGGACCTTCCCAAGAATTTCAGCGTCTCCCTCCAGGCGGAGGTCGGCAACGTCGTGTACCGCAAGGGCCTCGCCCGTGACGTGCGCGCGACCGTGGCGCTGGACAAGGGCGCGCTGCAGGTGCGCAGCCTGAGCGCCCGGCTGCCCGGCGGCAGCAAGGTGGCGCTCGCCGGGCGGGTCACCGAACGGAAATCCGGGCCGCGCTTCGGCGGCAAGCTGAGCCTCGATTCCAGCGACTTCCGGGCGCTCGCGCGCTGGCTTGGCGCCGACCTCAAATCCCTGCCCCGGGACCGCTTGCGCAAGGTGCGATTGCGCGCGGCGGTGGCCACCGAGGCGCAGCGGATCGAGCTCACCCAGCTCGACGTCCGCTTCGATTCCTCGCACCTGACGGGGGGCATGGTCCTGGCGCTGCGCAAGCGCATCGGCATCGGCACCCGGCTCAACCTCGATAAGATCAATCTCGATGCCTACCTGCCGAAGGCGTCCTCTCAGGGCAAGGGGGCCAAGACACAAGGTGCGGCGCCGGGATCACCGGCGGCCGCGGCCCCGGGCGGGCTCGCGGCGCTGGCCGCGTTCGATGCCAATTTCAATCTGTCGGTGGGTCGCCTCACCTATGGCGGGGAGCGGATCAGCGGGGTCAAGGCGACGGGGACCCTGGCCGGCGGCACCCTGACCCTCAAGCAATTCATCGCCGCCAGCCTGGCCGGGGCCAAGCTGGAAGCCAAGGGCACGGTGCGCGGTATCGACAAGACGCCGGCGCCGGATATCACCATCGACCTGACCGCCGCCAATCCCCGCCGCCTTCTGGCCTTGGCCGCCTTGCCGATGCCCCTGCCGGCGGAGAAGCTTGCGCCCTTCGCCGTCAAGGGGCGGCTCAAATCCGACGCCAAGGGCATCACCGCCGATCTCAAGCTTGGTGCGGGCAAGATCGATATTGCCGCCAAGGGACGGATCGCGGGATTGGACGGCGTGCCGCGGGTCGATTTCAACCTCAGCCTGGGGCATCCCGATTTCGTGACCTTCGTGCGCTTGTTCGATGCCGGGTTTACGCCGGAACGAAGCCCGCGCGCGCCGCTTGCGGTCTCCGCGCGGGTGTCGAGTACGGGACTGGATTTAAAGCTCGACGAACTCAAGGCGCAACTCGGCAAGTCCCGGCTTGCGGGCCGGGCGAGCCTGAACCTCGCCGCGATGCCGCCGGTCCTCAAGGGAGACCTCAGCGGAGATGAGCTCTTCCTCGATCATTTCCTGCCCGGACCGGAAAAATCGCGCACACCGGGTTCCCCCCGGGGCGGGGCGGGCGGGCGCGCCAAGGCTCCGGCCTCGGGCGCGCCGTGGAGCGACGACCCCATCGATATGGGCCTGCTGAAAGCCTTGGATGCGGATCTGCAAATCCGGGCCAAGGCCATCGCCTGGCGCCGTTGGCGCGTGGTCGAGCCGCGTCTCGACATCACCCTGGAAAAGGGCCGGCTCGCCATGCGGCGGCTGGCCGGCGGCATGCTCGGCGGCAGCTTCCACATGACCGGCGGCGTGGCGGCTCCGGACAAGGCGCGTGGACCGGTTGAGGCGAAGTTCGACGTCGACATCGCGCGCATGGACCTGAAGCAGGCCATGTTCAACGCGGCCGATATCGACGTCGTGAAAGGCAAGGTCGATTTCAAGATGGCGCTGACCGGCAGCGGAACCACCAGCCGGGCCATCGCCGGGTCCCTCGCCGGTCAGGGTTCGCTCAGGGCCAGCGACGGCGCGGTCAGCGGCTTCAATCTCACCGCGGTGAACGACCGGCTCAAGAACCTGCGCGACGGCTTGTCGCTGCTGTCCCTGCTGCAATCCGCCATGGCCGGGGGCAGCACCAAGTTTTCCCGTCTCAGCGGCACTTTCAACGTCAAGGACGGCGTGCTGCGCTCCAGTGACGTGGCGCTGGAGGCCGAGGGCGGCTCGGGCAAGGGAACCCTTCTGGTCGATATCGGACGCTGGCTGATGGACGGGGCGATGCGCTTCCGCCTTGCCGGCAATGCGCAGGCGCCGCCCTTCAGCCTGCGCCTGCGGGGGCCGCTCGACAATCCCCGGCGCATCATCAAGGCCAACGAGCTGCAGGCCTGGCTGGCCCAGCGCGCCGCGGGCGCCCTGATCAACCAGTTCATGGGCAAGCCGAAGCCCAGACAGCCCCAGGGCGGGGCCCAAGACGCTCCCCAGGGAGCACCCCAAGGGGCGCCGAGCCAGCCGCCGCCCGATCCACGGGATCAGTTCATCCGGGGCATCTTCGACGCGCTGAAAAAGAAATAGCCCGCCCCGGGCAAACGCCTTACTTAAATAAATCCTTAATTAAACAATCATTGAAACAAGGCTTTTTTGGAACCGGGCGCGCCACGGCACGCGGCGTCTCAGCGCCCCGCTTTCAGGCGTTCGAGGACATAGAGCCGGAGCGCGCTGGACAGGTTGGGCGGCCTGACGCCGGCAGGCAAACCGGCGGTGCGGCCCTGATCGACGGTTTCGATCAGGCGGGCGGTGGAGATGCCCTGGGCCCTGGCCGCGCGCTTGATCTCGTCCCAGAAGGCATCCTCGATGGAGACCGAGGTCGCGTGTCCGGCGATGCGCACCGAATGGCGCTTGAGCGTCATTTCCCCTTGGCCCGGCGGGCAGCACCCAGGGCGCGTTCGGCCCAGGGGGTGAGCGCCGCCATGTCGTCCAGCACGCCTTCGGGCGCCCGCCAATAGGACATGGCGAACTCGCGGCCGTTCCTCTTGTAGGTGAAGGGCTGGGATCCGGCCTCGCGGAAGGCGTCCTCGGTCTCCGCGTCGGCCTTCAGATAGAGGACGCCGCTCGCGATCAGGGCGAACATGACATCGTCCATGAAGATGCCGTGGCCGCCGAACATGCGCCGAGACCGCACCGGGCCCAAGGGCGTCAACAGGCCGACGACCTGTTCGGCAAAGGGATCGGGCGGCTTCATTTGGGCACCCGGCGCTTCAGGAACGCGATCACCGCCGTGATCGCCGCGTCCAGGTTTTCTTCTTCCGTGTGGCCGCTCTTCTTGCGCGGCTTGAAGGAATGCTCGCCGTCGGGAAGGGTGACGATCTTGACCTTGCGTCCCAGCGCATAGCCCGCGATCTCCTGCTCGGTGCCGAAGGGATCGCGGTCGCCCTGGACGATCAAGCTCGGCGTCTTGATCGCGTTCAGGTGATCGGCCCGCACCTTCTCGGGCCTGCCGGGCGCATGGAAAGGATAGCCCAGGCAGACCAGCCCGCGCACGCCGAGCTCGTCCGCCATCATCGAGGCGATGCGACCGCCCATGGACTTGCCGCCGATCACCAGCCGCTCGCACCCGAGCCGCCCGGCGATGTCTTCGAAGGTGGCGCGCAGCACCGGTTCGCGATCGGGCGGGCGTTTTTTCCCGTCCTCGCGCCGCTTGGCCATGTAGGGGAATTCGAAGCGCGCCACCCGAAAGCCCGCCGCAGCGATGCCCTTGGCCATGGTTTCCATGAAAGGGTGGTCCATGGGCGCGCCCGCCCCGTGGGCCAGGGCCAGGGTAAGGGGGGCGTTCTTGGGGCCGTTATAGCGTAAGGAGTTCGCCATTGGACGGTGGCGCCGTGGTGACGGACGCGAAAAAGTCGTTGCCCTTGTCGTCGACGATGATGAAGGCGGGGAAGTTCTCCACTTCGATCCGCCACACCGCTTCCATGCCGAGTTCGGGATACTCCAGCAATT
>JAHEKA010000143.1 GCA_024638585.1 Rhodospirillales bacterium | reverse complement strand
CCGGGGTGATCGACGCGCCGCCGCTGGATCCGGTCATGCGGCGCTTCATCGATTGGGTGGCGGCCTATACGTTGTCGCCCCCCGGTGCCGTCCTCAAGATGGCGATGAGCGTGCCCAAGGCACTGGCCGCGGAAACTCCCGTCACGGCCTATCTGGATCATGCGGGTTGGGAGGCGCCGGCGGGGTTTCGGCTCACGCCTCAGCGCAAGAAGGTCCTCGACCTTCTGGCGGCGGGGCCGCCCCGCACGCTTGGAGATATCCGGACCGAAACCGGGGCCGGGCCGGGAGTCGTCAAGGGGCTGGCCGAAACCGGCGCGCTTGAGGTCCACGGCTTGGCGCCGCCTTCGCCCTTCACCCGTCCCGATCCCGACCGCGCCGGTCCGGAGCTCACCCCGGACCAGGCCGCGGCGGCCAAGGCGCTGACCGCGTGCGTCCGGTCGGGCGCCTATTCCGTCACCCTGCTGGACGGCGTGACCGGTTCGGGCAAGACCGAGGTCTATTTCGAAGCCATCGCCGAAGTGCTGCGCGCGGGCCGCCAGGCGCTGGTCCTGTTGCCGGAGATCGCCCTGTCGGCCCAATGGCTGGAGCGGTTCGAGGCCCGTTTCGGCTGCGCGCCGGCGTTGTGGCATTCCGAGCTCGGCCCCGGCCTGCGCCGGCGCACCTGGCGCGCGGTGGCGGAAGGCGGGGCGCCGGTGGTGGTGGGCGCGCGGTCCGCCCTGTTCCTGCCCCATCCGGCGCTGGGCTTGATCATCATCGACGAGGAACATGACAGCTCCTTCAAGCAGGAAGACGGCGTTTTCTATAGCGCCCGGGACATGGGCGTGGTGCGCGGGCATTTGGGGGAACTGCCGGTGGTTCTGGCTTCGGCCACGCCGTCGCTGGAAACCGTGGAGAACGTCGCCCGCGGGCGCTACCAATCGCTCCACCTGCCCGAACGCATCGGCAGCGCAACCCTGCCCGATGTCGACCTGATCGACCTGCGGGCAGACGCGCCGCCACCGGGACGCTGGATCGCCCCGACGCTGGCTGACGCCATGGAGACGACGTTCGCCGCCGGTGCCCAGGCGCTCCTGTTCCTCAACCGCCGGGGCTATGCGCCGCTGACGCTGTGCCGCGCCTGCGGCCACCGCCTGGAATGCCCCAATTGTTCCGCCTGGCTGGTGGAACACCGTTCGAGCGGCCGCCTTGCCTGTCACCATTGCGGCCACGCCCAGCGTTTGCCCCCCGCTTGCCCTGAATGCGGTGCCGAAGCCTCCTTCGCCGCCTGCGGCCCCGGCGTCGAACGCATCGCCGAAGAGGTCGCCGCCCTGTTCCCCGATGCCCGTCAATGCGTCATGGCGAGCGATACCCTGGCCGGGCCCAAATCATTCGGCGATGTGGTCGCCGCCGTCACCCAAGGCACCGTCGACGTGCTGATCGGCACCCAGATCATCGCCAAGGGGCACCATTTCCCGCGTTTGACCCTGGTCGGCGTGGTCGATGCCGATCTCGGCCTGACCGGCGGCGATCTCAGGGCGTCGGAACGCACCCATCAGCTGCTCACCCAGGTGTCGGGCCGGGCCGGGCGGGGCGATCGTCCGGGCCGGGTCCTGATCCAGACCCACATGCCGGAGCACCCGGTGATGGCGGCCTTGGCGACCGGCGACCGGGAGGCCTTCCTCGCGGCCGAGCGGGCGGAACGTCAGGCCGCCGGCATGCCGCCGTTCGGACGTCTTGCCGCGATCATCGTCTCCGGCCCCAGGGAGCGCGAAGTCGATGCCACCGCCCAAGCCCTCGGGCGGGTGCGCCCGCGCCGGCCCGGCGTTGAGATCCTCGGCCCCGCGCCGGCGGCGCTGAGCCTGCTGCGCGGCCGTCACCGCCGGCGCTTCCTGGTCAAAGCCGGGCGCGAGGTGGCGTTGCAGCCGATCCTGCGCGATTGGCTGGGGGGCGTGAAGCCCGGCAAGGCCGTGCGGATTCAGGTGGACGTAGACCCCCTAAGCTTCCTTTAGGCGCCGCGTCGTAGGGCATGGTGCGATGGCGTTGCGAGCCGCGGCGCGTGAAGATTCCGTATGCTCCGGATGCGTGGCCGGAACGAATTGTTTTTGAAGGGTTTATTCGGTCCGGCCCGGGCGTGCCCAGCCGGTTGCAACGGTGCGGCGCGTGTGGTACGAAAAGCCCGCCTCGGGAGGGGTAGCGGGGCCGAGGTCCCGATAGTTCTGGCCCAGGTCCGACCGACGGGCCGTATTCTAAGGTTCGGGAGTTTATCCGAGTGCCATCCCAGTCGAACGACGCGGGCGGCGTCGCAGGACGTTACGCCAGCGCCCTTTACGAACTGGCCGATCAGGCCAAGTGTCTGGACGCGGTTGCCGATGACCTGCGCGCGCTGCGCGGCCTGGTCGATGACAACGAGGATTTCGCCCGTGTGGTGGCCTCTCCGGTGCTGTCGCGCGACGCGCAGGTCGCAGCCGTGACGGAACTCGGCAAAAGGTCGGGTTTTCAAGATTTGACGGTCAAATTCCTAGGATTGCTCGCGCGCAATCGCAGGCTGGGCGCGTTGCGCCCGGCGGTGGGTGCGTTCCTGGCCGAGCTTGCCTCCCGGCGTGGCGAGGTGACGGCCGAAGTGACATCCGCCCAACCCCTCAACGATGGCCACCTCGATTCTATCAAGGCGGCGCTGGCCCAGGCGCTTGGCAGCAAGGTGGCGCTTGATTCCCGGGTCGATTCGGCGCTGATCGGCGGCATGGTCGTGCGCGTCGGATCGAAGATGATCGATTCGTCGCTTGCCACAAAACTTCAGAAACTCAGGCTTTCCATGAAAGGGATCGGTTGATGGACATCCGGCCGGCGGAAATCTCCGCAATTCTCAAGGAACAGATTGCCAATTTCGGGACCGAGGCGGAGGTCGCGGAAGTCGGCCAGGTGCTGTCGGTCGGCGACGGCATCGCCCGCATCCATGGCCTCGACCAGGTCCAGGCCGGCGAGATGGTCGAATTCGCGGGCGGCATCAAGGCCATGGCGCTGAACCTGGAAGCGGACAATGTCGGCGTCGTCATCTTCGGCGACGACCGCACCATCAAGGAGGGTGATACCGTCAAGCGCACGGGATCGATCGTCGACGTGCCGGTGGGCAAGGGCCTGCTCGGCCGCGTGGTCGACGCGCTGGGCAATCCTATCGACGGCAAGGGTCCGATCGATGCCACCGAGCGTGGCCGGGTCGAGGTCAAGGCGCCGGGCATCATCCCGCGCCAATCGGTGAATGAGCCGATGCAGACCGGCCTCAAGGCCATCGACAGCCTGATCCCGGTGGGGCGCGGCCAGCGCGAGCTGATCATCGGCGACCGTCAGACCGGCAAGACGGCGATCGCCATCGACACCTTCATCAACCAGCGCGGCCTGAATGCCGGCGACGACGAATCCAAGAAGCTCTATTGCGTCTATGTGGCGGTGGGGCAGAAGCGCTCGACCGTGGCGCAGATCGTCAAGACCCTGGAAGAGCAGGGCGCCATGGAATATTCCATCGTCGTCGCGGCGACCGCCTCGGAGCCCGCGCCCCTGCAGTTCCTGGCCCCCTATTCCGCCTGTACCATGGGCGAATATTTCCGCGACAACGGCATGCACGCGGTGATCGTCTACGACGATCTCTCCAAGCACGCGGTGGCCTATCGACAGATGTCGCTGTTGCTGCGTCGCCCGCCGGGACGTGAAGCCTTCCCCGGTGACGTGTTCTATCTCCATTCCCGCCTGCTGGAGCGCGCGGCGAAGATGAACGCCGATAACGGCTCAGGATCGTTGACCGCCCTGCCGGTGATCGAAACCCAGGCCGGCGACGTTTCGGCCTACATCCCGACCAACGTGATCTCCATCACCGACGGTCAGATCTTCCTGGAGACCGAGCTGTTCTACAAAGGCATCCGCCCGGCGGTGAATGTCGGCCTGTCGGTCAGCCGGGTGGGATCGGCCGCTCAGGTCAAGGCCATGAAGCAGGTTGCCGGGTCCATCAAGCTGGAACTGGCCCAGTACCGCGAGATGGAATCCTTTGCCCAGTTCGCGTCCGACCTTGACGCCTCGACCCAGCGGCTGCTGGCCCGCGGCGCCCGCCTGACCGAGCTTCTGAAACAGCCGCAATATTCACCGATGCCGGTTGAGGAGCAGGTCGTTGCCATTTTCCTCGGCGTGCGCGGCTATCTCGACGGGATCGATATCGGTGACGTGACCCGCTTCGAGCAGGGCGCGCTGGCGGAAGTCAAGGAGAAGCACGCCGATCTTGTTTCCTCCATCCGCGAAGAGGGGGAAATTTCCTCCGCGGTGGATGAGAAGCTCACCGCGGCGCTCGACGAATACAAGCGCTCCTTCGCCTGAGCGCCCCGCAAGATCAGGACGGCTGAGCCGAGATGCCCAACCTCAAAGACCTTCGCGTTCGTATTGCCAGCGTGAAATCCACGCAGAAGATCACCGCCGCCATGAAGATGGTGGCGGCGTCCAAGCTCAAGCGTGCCCAGGACCAGGCCGAGGCGGCCCGGCCCTATGCCGAACGCATGGAGCGGATGCTGGGCTCGCTCGCGGCTTCGATCGGCGATACCGCCGGTGCGCCCAAGCTGCTGAGCGGCAGCGGCGAGGACAACACCCAACTCTTGGTGGTGGTGACCTCGGACCGGGGCCTGTGCGGCGGTTTCAACAGCCAGGTCGTGCGCGGCGCCCGGGCCCTGGCCACTCAGCTGCGCGCCGAAGGCAAGGAGGTCAAGATCCTTTGCGTCGGACGCAAGGGCCGGGACGGCCTCCGTCGCAATTTCGAGAGCCTCATCATCGACACCGTGGAAGGGCTGACCCGCCGCGAGGTCGAATTCGCCAGTGCCGCGGATGTCGGCGAGCGCCTGACCAGCATGTTCGATGACGGCGAATTCGACGTCTGCACGGTGGTCTACAACCGCTTCAAGTCGGCGATTTCTCAGGAGTTGACGGCTCAGCAGCTGATCCCTTTCCCCATGCCGGAGGCCGGAGATTCTGAGACCGAAGAGGCGGAGAAACCTGCCGACGTGCTGGCCGCCATCTACGAGTTCGAACCCGACGAGGAAACCATCCTGGCCGACCTCTTGCCGCGGAACCTCGGCATCCAGGTCTATCGCGCGATGCTGGAAAGCTATGCCGGGGAACAGGGCGCGCGTATGGCCGCCATGGACAATGCCACCCGCAATGCCGGCGACATGATCGACCGGCTGGAGCAGAACTATAACCGCAGCCGCCAGGCCGCGATCACGACCGAAATGATCGAGATCGTGTCCGGTGCCGAAGCCATCTAGGGCGATCGCTTACGCCCAAGAGCACCGCCATCAGGAGAACGCAATGGCAAAGAATATCGTAGGACGGATAACCCAGATCATCGGTGCGGTCGTCGACGTGCAGTTCGACGGCGATCTGCCGCCGATCCTCAATGCCGTCGAATGCGAAAACCAGGGCAAGCGCCTGGTGCTGGAAGTGGCGCAGCATCTCGGCGAATCCACGGTCCGCACCATCGCCATGGATGCGACGGAAGGCTTGGTCCGGGGCCAGGAAGTGGTCGATACCGGCGCCCCCATCACCGTGCCCGTGGGGCCGGCGACGCTGGGGCGCATCATCAACGTGATCGGCGACCCGGTGGACGAGCGCGGCCCGGTGAACTCAGAGAAGACCATGGCGATCCACCGTTCGGCACCGGAATTCGAGGAGCAGTCGACGGAATCCGACATCCTGATCACCGGCATCAAGGTCATCGACCTGCTGGCACCCTATGCCAAGGGCGGCAAGATCGGCCTGTTCGGCGGCGCCGGAGTCGGCAAGACGGTGCTGATCATGGAGCTGATCAACAACGTCGCCAAGGCCCATGGCGGTTATTCGGTGTTCGCCGGCGTCGGCGAGCGCACCCGCGAAGGCAACGACCTCTATCACGAAATGATGGAATCGGGCGTCATCAACCTGGAAGGCGATTCCAAGGCGGCGCTGGTCTACGGCCAGATGAACGAGCCGCCGGGCGCCCGTGCCCGGGTCGGCCTGACCGGCCTGACCCTGGCCGAATATTTCCGCGACGAAGAGGGCCAGGACGTGCTGCTCTTCATCGATAACATCTTCCGTTTCACCCAGGCGGGTTCCGAGGTTTCGGCCCTGCTCGGCCGCATTCCCTCGGCGGTGGGCTATCAGCCGACCCTGGCCACCGACATGGGCAACCTGCAGGAGCGAATCACCTCCACCCGAAAGGGCTCGAT
>JAHEKA010000142.1 GCA_024638585.1 Rhodospirillales bacterium | reverse complement strand
CCGGCCAGAAGAACCTGGCGAATCATCGCAAGCGTCCCTCAGTGGCAGGGAAAGGTGAACCCATGGCGGGAATCATGGGCGGCGTCGTGGAGCAGTTCGGAATGGGCGAACCCGGTGCCGAGCAGAAGGAAGGCGCCCAGCAAGATGGCGGCGGTGCCGGCATAAATCCGTGACGACAGACCTCCATTGACGATATAGGAGTTAAGGCTGTGCATCTTCGCCATTGTGGCTTCCCCCGGCAGTTCAAACTTTCCGCGCAGGTGTCCAGCGATGGCTCGGTCGTCCCCGTTGCCGGAGAATCCGCTGCCGCCCTAGTGAAACAGCCCTTCGGCGAAGGCGACACGCCAGGCGATGGACATTCCCAGCACCATGGTCGCGGCCCCGACCGATGCGGTCAAGCCCCGGAATGCCCAGGTCATGTGCCGCGCGGTAAACCGAAGTGGCAGGGCGATGGCGCAGGACAGGATCGCCATCCCGGCGACCGAACCGAGGCCGAACAGCAGCATATAGGCCAGCCCCGTCCAAACCGACTGGATGGTCGACAGGGTCAACAGCACCAGGGCGGCGGAGCCGGCCAGGCCATGCACCGAGCCCACCAGCAGGGCGCGCCACGGCAGGCCCTTGGGGTGGGTGTGGGCATGGGCGGCGGCGGCGTGCCCGGCGTCGGGTTGGTGGCGGTGGGCGTGAAAATGCTCTGCGCCGCCATGGGCGTGGGCATGAAAATGGGCATTGCGCCGGATCATCCGCACCATGACGTCGATCCCCAGCGCCACCAACATCAATCCGACGACGAATTCCAGCGCCAACGCCATGGTTTCCGGCACCACCCATTCCAAAACCAGAACGATGGTGCCGATCAGGAACAGGGTGGCGGTATGGCCGAGCCCCCAGGCGACGCCCATCTTCGTGGTTTCACCCACCGACCCGCTGCCCGAAGCCAGACTGGCCACGGCGGCGACGTGATCCGCCTCAAGGGCGTGCTTCATTCCGATGAGAAAGCCAAGCCCCAGTACATAGAGCATTTGTTTTGGTCCTTACCCCTGATGAGTTCTTATTGTTCTGCAGCCTTGCACTGCGGGCGCCTTGGCTGATATGCGCTGGCCTCATAATAGGTAAGGTTTTGAGGGAGTCAACAATACCCCCATACACATGATGGTCATGGGGTGATTGCCCTCAAATCGCCCTATTTCCGGGGTTCCGTGGGGCCGGTTTCCCTATGGATGCCCGTTCATTTGGTGCAGAATGTCGGCACTCGGGACGTAAACCGTGTCATTCGCTAGAATGCAAAGAACAAGGGGATGAACATTGGCCCGGACCATTGCACTGGTCGATGACGACCAGAACATCCTGAC
The DNA here is from genome assembly GCA_024638585.1 of Rhodospirillales bacterium. Classification (GTDB taxonomy): domain Bacteria; phylum Pseudomonadota; class Alphaproteobacteria; order SMXQ01; family SMXQ01; genus SMXQ01. The sequence continues at coordinate 4,863 of JAHEKA010000142.1, read as the reverse complement.
TTCGGTATCCATGTCCCTCGAGGCCGAGGGATTCGATGTCGACACCTATACCGATGGCGCTAAGGCGCTGGAAGGTCTTGCTGACAATCCGGTGGACCTGGCGATCCTCGATATCAAGATGCCGCGCATGGACGGCATGGAACTGCTCAACCGGATCCGGCGCAGTTCCCAGATGCCGGTGATCTTCCTGACCTCCAAGGACGATGAGGTGGACGAGCTCCTGGGCCTGCGCATGGGTGCGGACGACTACATCCGCAAGCCGTTCTCCCAGAGGCTTCTGCTGGAACGTATCCGCACGCTGCTGCGCCGTGCCGATGCCAACGGGGCGCCGGCCAAGAACGGCGGCGGGGCTGCGGCCGGTGACGAAGGCACCATGACCCGGGGCGATCTGATCCTCGATTCCGAACGGCATCTGTGCACCTGGCGCGACAGCCCGGTACAGCTCACGGTCACCGAGTTCCTGATCCTGCGCTCGTTGGCGGAACGCCCGGGTCACGTCAAGAACCGGGACCAGTTGATGGATGCCGCCTATGGCGAGCATATCTACGTCGATGACCGCACCATCGACAGCCATATCAAACGCCTGAGGCGCAAGTTCAAGGCTGTCGATAAAGAATTTGCCCAGATCGAAACGCTCTACGGCCTGGGATACCGGTATCGCGAATCTTAAGGGTAAGGGCGGTCGCGCCGGTGCGGCGCATGCCGCCGGTGCCGTGGCAGGGGATGACCGGTAAGGATGGCGGTCGAGACAACCGAACGCGACGCGCGGGTCGCGCAGCCGGAGAAGCGCCGTGCCCTACCCGAAGGGGCCGGACGTGTGCCATCGTCTGACTTCGCCGCGAGCGGCTCGCGCCCGGCCAAGCGATTCCGGTCCCTGACCTGGCGGGTGCTTGCGGTCAACCTTCTGGGGCTTGCCATCCTCGGCGCCGGGTTGCTCTACCTTGACCGGTACAAGCAGAGCCTGATCCAGGACCAGCTTGATTCCCTCGTGACTCAAGGCGGCATCTTCGCCGCCGCCCTGGGCGAGGCGGCGGTCACCACCAACACCACCGTGGGCCGCGATTTCCTGACCCCCCAGGCCCGGCCCATCGTCCGCCGTCTGGCGACGCCCGCCGGGCTGCGCGCCCGCCTGTTTGCGGCCAATGGCGACCTGATCGCCGATTCCCGGTATTTCGGCACTGCCGGCGGCAAGGTTCAGATCGCGGTGCTGCCGCCGCCGACGGAGACCGGGCGTTCCTTCCTGGGATCGGTGGTGGATTTCTATGACTGGATCGTGCGTCAGTTGCCCGAACGCCGGACCTATCCGATCTATATCGAGCATGCCGAACCCCGCGCCGAGTATTACGGGGTGACCCAGAAGGCCCTGGTGGGGGAGATCGGGCGCGAAGTCAAGATTGACGATGATGGCCGCCTGGTGATGCTGGTCGCCGTTCCGGTGCAACGCTACAAGCAGGTGCTGGGCGCGTTGATGCTGTCGGTGGACGAGGAAGCCATCGAAAACAGCCTGCGCAACGTGCGGCTCGAAATTCTCAAGGTGTTCGCCGGCGTCATCTTCGTCACCGTGCTCTTGTCGCTGTGGCTGGCCGGCACCATTGCCCGCCCGGTGCGCCGCCTTGCCGCCGCCGCCGATCGGGTGCGCTCGGGCCGCGGCCAGGAAACGGAAATCCCGGATTTCACCAAGCGGGGCGATGAGATCGGCGACCTTTCGGGCTCGCTGCGCGACATGACCCAGGCGCTGTGGACCCGGATGGAGGCGATCGAGAGTTTCGCCGCCGACGTTGCCCATGAGATCAAGAATCCGCTGACCAGCCTGCGCAGCGCGGTGGAAACCGCGGCCAGGTTGGACGACCCGCGACAGCAGCAACGCCTGATGGCGATCATCCTCGACGATGTTCAGCGGCTCGACCGTCTGATCAGCGACATCTCCGATGCCTCGCGCCTGGACGCCGAGCTCTCTCGCGCCGACATGGACAGCGTCGATATCGAAGGCCTCTTGACGACCCTGGTCGAGGTGGAGCGGATCGCCGCCGAAGGGCGCGGATCCGATGCGCCGCAGATCCGTCTCGACCTGCCCGATGACAAACCGCTTAAGGTGATCGGTATGGAAGACCGCTTGGCCCAGGTGCTGCGCAACCTGATCTCCAATGCGGTGTCTTTCTCGCCGCCCAAGGGCGTGATCGTGCTCAGGGCCGAACGCCGCGGGCCATGGCTGCGCATCTCGGTTGAGGACGAGGGTCCGGGCCTGCCGCCGGGCAAGCTCGATGCCGTATTCGAGAGGTTCTACACCGAGCGCCCGGAAGGCGAGAAATTCGGCACCCATTCGGGACTGGGCCTGTCCATCTCCAAGCAGATCGTGATCGCCCATCACGGCCGCATTCGAGCCGAAAACATCGAACGCAACGGACGGGTGGCGGGTGCGCGGTTCGTGGTCACCCTGCCCGCGGCCACAAATGAGTGAGCCGCCGCCCCTCCCCACCGAGCATGGCACCTGCGTCCTGATGGGGACCAACGGGGTCCTCCTTCGGGGGCCGCCTGGCGCCGGAAAGTCCGATTTGGCGCTGAGGCTGATGGACGATGGCGCGCGGCTGGTGGCCGACGATCGGGTGCACCTTGCCCTCCGGGACGGCGCCGTGATCGCCCGGGCGCCCGATGCCCTCAAGGGCATGATGGAGGTCAACGGCATCGGCCTGATTCGGATCGAGGCGGACCGGCTGGCGGATGAAGCCCGGCTTGCCTTGGTCGTCGATCTGGTCCCGGGCGGCACGGTCGCGCGGTTGCCCGCGCCCGGCAGGGCGGACCTGATGGGCGTTGCCGTGCCGCGCATCGAACTGGCGCCGTTCGAGGCATCGGCCCTGGCCAAGCTGCGGCTTGCGGTGGGACGGGGCGCAGGGGTTATAATGCCGCATTCCTAACCGCCTATACCTGTGTGCCGGCGAGGAGCAGGCCCGGTCCCATGTCGATACATCGATTGCCCAGATGAACGACGCGCGCGCGTCAGACCGGCCGGCGGGGGCGGAGGCCGGCGTCGCGCCCAAGAGCCGCCTGGTCCTGGTGACCGGCATGTCCGGCGCGGGACGGTCGTCGGCATTGAAAACCTTCGAGGATATGGGCTTCGACGCGGTCGACAACATGCCGCTGGGACTTTTGTGGGCACTGACGTCCGGTCAGAAGCAACTGTCCCGTGATCTTGCCGTCGGTGTCGATATCCGCACCCGGGATTTCGGCGTCGACTCGGTCCTGGCGGAAATTGACCGGGTCATGGCGGGCGGCCGGATCGATGTGCAATTGGTGTTCTTCGATTCGTCGGACGAGGTGTTGCAGCGCCGCTTTACCGAAACCCGGCGCCCGCACCCCCTGGCCGCCGACCGGCCGGTCCTGGACGGGATCGCCCGGGAGCGGCAGCTTCTGAAGGCGCTGAGAGAGCGAGCGGATCTCGTCATCGACACCACGGACCTGACCCCCAGCGAATTGCGCCGCATGCTGACCGGCCATTTCAACGGCGTGGAACAGAACCAGCTTACCGCGTTCGTGGTGTCGTTTTCCTACCGCAATGGGGTGCCGCGCGAAGCCGACCTTGTGTTCGACGTCCGCTTTCTCGCCAACCCCCATTACGACCCGGACATGCGCGACAAGACGGGCCTCGAGGCCGATGTCGGGGACTTCATTGCCGGGGACCCCCAGTTCGTTCCGTTCTTCGATGCGTTGACGGGCCTCATGACCGTGTTGATCCCCGGCTACATCAATGAAGGGAAGAGCTACCTGACCATCGCCGTGGGTTGCACCGGCGGCCGGCACCGCTCGGTCTATGTTGCCGAGCGGTTGGGCGAATGGCTGAAGGGAGAAACCCTCAGCGTGGCGGTCAGCCATCGTGAGGCAGCGGCGGAATCCCAGGGTCAACAGGGAGCGGTGTCATGAGCGACGGCGGCGAAGACACCGGGGACATGATCGGCCTCGTGTTGGTGACCCATGGTGCGGTCGGCGAGGCGCTGCTCGATGCCCTCGAGCACGTCGTGGGCACCCAGGAGGCGGCGGTCTGTATCTCCATCGCACCCGATGACGATGTCGAGGCCCGGCGGGCGGATATTCTCGATGCCATCGCCAAGGTACAGACCGGTGCGGGCTGTGTGGTCATGACCGACATGTTCGGTGGGACGCCTTCGAACCTGGCGCTGTCTGCCATGGGCGTGGAGGCGGTGGAGGTGATCGCCGGGGTCAACCTGCCGATGCTCATCAAATTCGCGTCCACCCGCGCGTCCCTGTCCCTGGCCGAGGTGGTCACCGAGGTGCAGGAGGCGGGGCGCAAGTACATCAATATCGCCTCCAGCTTTCTCAATCCCTCGGATGACGATTGAGCGTATGCCTCATGCCGCCGTCTGAGCCGGGTTCCTGGATGTCCCGGCGTGTCACCGTCACCGGGAAGCTCGGCCTTCATGCCCGGCCCGCCGCGCGCTTCGTCGAGCTGGTCAAGACCTTCGATGCGGAGGTGGAGGTGAGCAACCGCGCCGGGCGGGTCTCGGCCGGGTCCATCATGGGGCTGATGATGCTGGCGGCGTCGACCGGCTCCGAGGTCGAGATCAGCGCCCGTGGGCCCCAGGCGGCGGAGGCGTTGGCGGCCCTTGTCCAATTCGTCGAAGGCGGCTTCGGCGACGACTGACCCGTGCGGGCCGCCCGGGCCGGCTGCCGCACACTTTGGTCCAGGGACCGCACCACCGGAAACCTAGCGCATTTCTGCTTGCCAGCGGCCATATATAACAATATAAGCCTGTCTTTATATTTTGTTCATAACAGCCGGTTACCGTCCTCTCGAGCCCCTCCGCCGTGGGCGATGGGGCGCCGCGGATTGCCAAGGAGAAGGATCGTGAA
>JAHEKA010000141.1 GCA_024638585.1 Rhodospirillales bacterium | reverse complement strand
GGCGCCGCAATGCGCGCTGGAATGGGGCCGGGCGGCGATGGCGGCGCACCCGGACGCCGACACGGTCTATTTCGGCTGTCCCCACTGGACGGTGATCGACGCGATCCAACCCTTGGAGGATGAATTCGGGATCAGCGTCATGACATCGCTGCAGGCCATCGCCTGGGACGCCATGCGCCAGACCGGGGTCGAGGATCGCGTCGACGGCTTCGGCCGCCTGTTGAAAGATTTCTAAGGTCGGGACCCCAAGAGAGCCGGGGTGCCAAGAGAGGAAGCGGAACATGTACGGATACCGAGCGCGGATCGGCTACTGCTCGCCCCCGGTGGTGACGGAAGTCTTCGTTTACGAGTTCTACAAGATGGCGCCGCCGGGCGTGACCCTGTTGCTGACGACCCTGGAGGTGGGCCTCGAATACAGCCAGCAAGCCTTCGACGGCAGCCACGACCGGTCGCTGGAAGCCGCCAAGTACATGGCGGGTGCCGGGGCCGACGTGGTGGTGCTGGGGGGCAACCCGGTCAACCAGTCCCGCGGCATCGAAAACCTGCCCGGCATCTGCGCGGACCTCTCGGCGGAGATCGGCACCAAGGTCGTCGCTTCTACGCTGTGCCAGAAAGAGGCGATGGAGAAGCTCGGCGTCAAGAAGGTGGCAAGCGCCCATGCCTCGGGGGCCCAGCACGACGAGCGCCACGCCAAGCAGATGGAGAACATGGGGTTTGAATCGGTCGGCGTCACGTCCCTGGAGGGCCACAAGCTGCTGGCTTACGGCAAGATCCCGACGGAAGCCGCGTTCGATATCGCCAAGCAGCTGAAGACCGACCACCCGGACGCGGATTGCATCCATCTCGCCTCGGCCCATTGGCCGACCGCCCATGCCATTGATCGAATCGAGAACGAGCTTGGCGTTTCGGTCATGAATTCCCAGCAGGCCATCGTCTGGAAGGCCTTCCGCATGGCCGGCATCACCGAGCCCATCGAGGGGTTCGGCCGGCTGTTCCGCGAATTCTGATCCTCGGCGTAAGGAGAAAAACCATGCCCATCCTCGGACACCGCGCCCGCATCGGCTATTGCTCGCCGCCCTTCGTCACCGAGACCTTCTGCACCGAGTTCTACATGATGGCGCCGGTCGGCGTGACCCTGATGATCACCACCCTGGAGATCCGCACCCGCACCAAGGAAGAGGTCGCGGCCAGCCATGAACGCAGCCTGATCGCCGCCAAATACATGGCCGATGCCGGGGCCGACGTGGTGGTGCTGGGCGGCAATCCCATCAACCAGAGCCTCGGCATGGAGAATATCGGCTCGGTCACCGACAACCTGGCGAAAGAGATCGGCACCAAGGTCGTGAGCTCCACCCAGGCCCAGATCGAGGCGTTGAATTGCCTCGGCGCGAAAAAGGTCGCCCAGGTGTTCTGCTACGAGGATTCGGAGAAAGAACGCCACTCCAACTCCATGCGCAACATGGGGTTCGAGCCGGCCGCCATCCGCGCCTGCGGGGCGTCGTTTCAGGACATCGGTGCCGTCGACGGCAAGCTGGCCTTGGAACTGTCGCGCGAAGTGATGGAGGAGAGCCCCGACGCCGATACCATCCATCTGGGCTCCGCCCATTGGGCGACGGCCCACGCGCTGGACCGGATCGAGCAGGAATTGGGCGTCTCCACCATGACCTCGCAACAGGCGATCTTCTGGAAGGCGCTCAGGACCGCGGGCGTCGATGACAAGATCGAGGGTTTCGGCCGGTTGTTGCGCGAATTCTGAGCCCCAGGGGGAGGGAGCCCACGCCATGTACGGCCACCGCGCGCGCATCGGCTATTGCTCGCCGCCTTATGTGACGGAAACCTTCTGTTACGAGTTTTATCAGATCGTCCCGAAGGGCGTGACGCTCTTGATCAAGACCCTGGAGGTGCGCACCCGGGCCAAAGACGAGATCGCGGCATCCCATGTGGCGGCCTTGGAGGCGGCGGACTATATGGCGAAATGCGGCGCCGACGTGGTGGTGCTGGGCGGCAACCCGGTCAACCAGGCCCAGGGGGTGGAGAACTTGGGCGACATCTGCGCGAAGCTCGCCGCCGAGATCGGCACCAAGGTCATCACCTCGACCCAGGCCCAGACCGAGGCGCTCCGGGCGCTTGGCGCCAAGCGGGTGGCCCAGGTGCATTGTTACGAAGCGGAAGACAATGCGCGCCACGAACAATCGATCCGCAACATGGGGGTGGAGCCCGCCGGCGTGATCGGCCTCGGCTACACCGATTATCAGGTGGGCCAGATCGCAAGCGACGTGGCGCTGAGCGCCTCGCGCCGGGTCAAGAAAGAGAACCCACAGGCCGATTGCATCCACCTCGCCTCGGCCCATTGGGCCATCGCCCACGCCATCGACCAGATCGAACAGGAACTCGATGTCTCGGTGATGACCTCCCAGCAGGCGATCGTCTGGCTGGCCCTGCGCACCGCCGGCATCGAGGACAGGATCGAAGGCTTCGGCCGGTTGTTCAGGGAGTTCTGAGGCGCGCGGTTCTTGCGCCCGAACGAGATCCACATCATCTCCGAGGCTGAAGTGCCGGAAATCTTCGATTTCCTTTACAAATCGCGCTGGCCGGAATCGCGGTCCGCCGTTCCGTCTCGGCGGATATGGATCCCTGGGGACACCTCCCGCGCTCGGAAAACCCCACGGCTTTCCGCCTCACCCGGCGTCCGGGATGACCAAACACGCCGATGTCGCTGGTCCCGGGCCACTCAAGCTGGTCCATCTGATGTCCGCTTATAGCCAAAAGCGGACTTAACCCTGTAAGTCATATTCGCTCTTAGATAAAGTTCCTGGCCCCTAAGAATCTTGAGGCAGGAAATGAAAACGTTCCTATCAGTCGCTTTGGCACTCTTCGCAATTTCTTGCGGCGGCGAGCAGGCCGCATCTCAAAGCATCGATCCCAAACCAGCGGCCGAGGCTACTTCCGAGGTCGTCTTGCGGTCCGAACTCAAATTTCAGCCGCTCAACCCCGCCCGCGGAGACGCCTCCCCGCAAGCGGGCGTTCTCTGGGGTGACATAAGAAAGAACGTACCGTCCGGCGTGCTTCTCAAGTTTGCTGACGGATTCTCGTCGCCGCCTCATATTCATAACATCACCTACCGCGCCGTCGTGATAAGCGGCGCCATTCATAACGATGATCCCAAAGCAGCGAAAATGTGGATGGGGCCCGGCTCCTTCTGGACGCAGCCAGCCGGAGAATCCCACATCACTGCGGGCGCGAAAGGAACCGGTGCCACGGCGTTTCTGGAGATATTGGAAGGACCGTATCTCGTCCAGCCATCTGAGAAGGCATTCGATAATGGCGAACGGCCGATTAACCTGGAGGCACGGAATGTTGTCTGGCTGAACGCCACTGATGCCGCTTGGGTCGAAACGGGCTCCGCTACGGATGGGCCAAAGATCGCGTTCCTTTGGGGCACCCTGCAAGCCGGCAAGAAGAACGGCACCTTCCTCAAGTTGCCGGCCGGTTTCAGTGGTTCGCTGCGCGGCCAGGACTCTTGGCTGCGTGCCGTGGTGATCAAGGGACAGGCCACTCACCGGCTCTCGGGCAAGTCAGACGTGAGCAAACTGGAGCCGGGAAGTTACTTCGGCTCTCGGGGCGAGATCGACCATCAGATCTCTTGTGAGGCTAGGGATGGATGCCTCATCTACGTGCGCACCGACGGAAGATACAGCGTGCTTCCGGCGCGTCCGAAGCGTTAGCACCGCTTGAGGGAATTGTGGTGGCTCTTCCCCTTAATGAGAAGATGCTCATCTCTCTGAGTTGGAGGCTCATGTCCGCTTTGGGTCATAAGCGGACATCAGGTTGACGAGCCCGATACGTTGCCGGCGGCGGCAACTGGATCATGACCGGTCGTCCTTGGGCTTCCCGATTTGCGGTCAAACGAGGCCGAGCTGTTGGAGCATCCCCATCTGATCCCATTGCTCCCATCGCTCGACGACACGATCCTCCTGTACGCGATCCAAGATCAATCCCTCAATCTCTATCCTCCTGCCGGTGGGTTGGGCTTCGCCGAGTGGTCCCTTGTGGGTGCCCCTTGCGATCCATCGCGTGGCGACTTTGTCACCGGAAACGATTTGATCAACCACCTCTATCCGCAGGTCTGGGAATGCTGCTAGGAGCCCAGCGACGAGTTGTTTGAACGCAGTTACAGACAGATCTGGCTCAGGTGCGCCCGCCATGTGGATCACGCAGTTGGGTGCGAACGCTTGATCTGCTGGCGAAACGTCTCCGCGATTCAGACCTTCAATCCAAATTTTCTCATAGTTGGTTATCGACAGGCTCATATTCGCACCCCCTCTTACGACCTGCTGCCATCGACCGGCCCAATTTCCATGTTAGTCCAAACGAGGTTGGAGCGGTCCCCGGAGTTGATCCAGGAGCCATGTGATCTTCTTGGTTTCTTGAGCTTATCGCGTGCGACCCTGATGTCCGCTTTGGGTCAAAAGCGGACATTCGGTGGGCAATCCCAAGAGCCGTTCGGGCAACCACTTCGGTCATGCCGCGTGTGGGGCATTTGAATTACCAGGTCCCAGCCCCCAGGCTCCAAGGCAAAAAACCCCCGGCCGGGGCCGGGGGTTGCGTGTCTCAAAGCGCCTCAGGAGCCCTTCTTTTTCTTCTTCTTTTTCTTCTTGCGGCACCAGCTCGCCGACTTGGTGTATTGCGAGCAGGTCGTGACGCTGCCCTTGGCGGGACGGCCGATCAGCTTGGCCGCGGCCTCGACGGTTTCCCGGCTGTTGGCGTAGGCGCGCTTGTGCAGCCCGCGAATGGTCTTGGCATCGACGAAGGTGATCTCAAGCCGGAGCTTCTTGGCGTCGGCCAGGAAGGCGGGGTCTTTCACCGCCTTCTCGAACGCATCCGTCAACGCGGCCACCCGGTCCGCAGGCACCTCCGGCGGGGCGATATAGGGACGGCCCGGCTCCTGGGCGATGAGCAGCAGCTCCACCACCTTCTTGGATTTCTCGTCCGGGATGTTCTGCATGATCTGCGGCACATGGGGCAGCTTGGGGTGCTTGTACAGGCCGATCTGGGCCAGCATGTTGAGCTTGTTCTGCAGGATCCAATCGGGGTTGGAGGCAAGCAGCGTCGAATAGCCCAAGCCGCAGATGCCCTCGACCTCGCCGCGTTCCAGCGCGAGGCGCGAACCCGCCGTCGAATAGCCCTGGATCACCTTGAACTTGGTGCCGGTCGCCCAATTGAAGATGCGCGGCATCTTCGACATGTTGCTGGTGGCCCCCGTGGCCGAGACGGTGACCGTCCTCTTCTTGGCGTCTTCGAGTGTCTTGATGGAGCTGTTCTGCCAGGTCACGCAAACTGCCAGCAGTTTGCCCAGCGAGCCCAGCCAGTTGAACTTGAAGACGTCGAACTTGGCCTTCCGGTTGCCGAGCAGCGGCTCCAGCATCATCGTGTTGAAGGTGGACGCCACGTGGGTGCCGTCGCGCTTGGCCTTGGTGTACATGTAGTTGGTGACGCGCAAGCCCGCCGCGCCCTGCATGTTCTTGACCACCATCTTGGGCTGGCCGGGAATGTGCTTGCGGTAGTGGCGGACGAAGGCCCGCGTGTAGGTGTCGTAGCCGCCGCCGGCGCCGGAGCCGACGAACATGGTCATGCGTTGGGTCTTGTAGAAATCGCTGACGGCATCGGCCTTGGCGGCAGGGCCCGCGGCGATTGCCAAGGCGCAGGCGCCGAGACCGGCCAGCATTCGGTTCTGGATCATCATGTCCTCCCTGATTGTCCGTTGCGGTGCTTGAGCCACTGTCTTGATTGTTTTGCAAGGCTAACGGAATTGGGACGCGCGGACCATGCTTTCCTATAATTGAGCGGGTTTGGGACGCGCACAAAAAAGGAGAACAGGAGATGGCGAAGAGCCGCGCCAACGGGATCGATGTCCATTACGAGGTCACCGGCGACGGCCCTGGCCTGGTCCTGATCCATGCCATTCCGTTCGACAATACGCTGTGGCTGTATCAGGCGGCGCATTTTTCGACGTGGTTCCGGGTGGTGTCCGTCGACCTGCGCGGCTGGGGCCGCACCGAGAGGGTCACCGCCCCCTTCACCTTGGAAGACATCTGCCGCGACGTGATCGGCGTGATGGACGACCTTGCCATGGAAACGCCCGCGGTGCCGGGAACCAACGACCAGGTTGACGTGAACTTCACGGTGAAGGAAAAGCCGGCGGGCAACTTGCTCCTGGGCGTTGGCTTCT
>JAHEKA010000140.1 GCA_024638585.1 Rhodospirillales bacterium | reverse complement strand
CATCACCCTTGGCGGCAAGCGCGTCAAGCAGCGCGCGGATGGGCGGTTTCTCATCGGTTTCGGGCGCGATGCCAAGCCGGAGGCGGTGCTTCGCGTCAGCCACAAAGGCGCGCACGTCAGCCGGCGCCTCACGATCAAGAAACGGCGCTATCGCATCCAGCGCATCGACGGCCTGCCGCCGCGCATGGTGACGCCGCCCAAGGAGGTGCTGGCGCGCATCCGGGCCGATATCAAGCTGATCCGCGGCGCGCGCCTTGCGGACACGCCGGAGCCGTTCTTCGATTCCGGATTCATCTGGCCGGTGGAAGGCCGGATTTCCGGCGTCTATGGCAGCCAGCGCATCCTCAACGGCAAGCCGCGCCGCCCCCATTTCGGGATCGATATCGCGGCGCCCAAAGGCACCCCGGTCCGTGCCGCCGCCGCCGGGGTGGTGCGGGTCGCGTCTCCGGACATGTATTACACCGGCGGTACGGTGTTGGTCGATCACGGCTTCGGGCTGAACTCGGTCTATTCTCACCTTGCGCGCGTCACCGTGAAACCGGGCCAGCCGGTCGCCAAGGGTGCGGTGATCGGCACCGTCGGGTCCACCGGCCGGTCGACCGGCGCGCATCTCGATTGGCGCGTGAACCTGTTCCTCACGCGTCTCGATCCGGCGCTGCTGGTGCCGCCGATGCCGGCATCGGCGAAACCACCCCGCTGAGCAGGCCATCGAGCGCGTCCGCGTCTGCGAACACCGCGTCCACTCCGACCATTGTCACCTTCTCCCGCGCCTCCTGGGGCAGGCGGACCCAGTCCTTCGCGGTGGTGACGGGTAAGGCATCGGCGGCCGCCGCCGCGCCCAATAAGGTGAAAAGATCATCCGCCGAATAGCGATGGTGGTCGGGAAACGGGATGAAATCCTGGAGGTCGGCGCCGATTTCAGTGAGTGTCGCTTCAAATTTCTCCGGCCTGCCAATACCGGCGAAGGCATAGACCCTGTGGCCCGCGAGCATTCGCGCCGCCTCGTCCGGCTCGAGGCGGGCATCGATCACGGGGAGATCGGGGTGCGCCAGGGACACCCGTTCGTGCGCATGGGCGCGGTCCTCGCCCATGACGATCACGGCATCTGCCCGGGCCAGGCCGCCGGCCACGGTTTCGCGCAAAGGTCCGGCCGGGATCACCCGACCGTTGCCGAACCCGGTCGCGCCGTCCACCACCACCAGGGCGAGGTCCTTGGCCAGTGCCGGGTCCTGGTAGCCGTCGTCCAGGATCACGGTATCGATCCCGGCCGCCACCACGGGACCGATCGCGGCGCGCCGATCTCTTGCGACCCATGTGGGGCACCGGGCCGCCAGCAGTAGAGGCTCATCCCCGACCTGGTCGGCCGTGTGAGAGGCGGGATCGACGCGCAGCGGCCCCGCCGCCTTTCCGCCATAGCCGCGGCTTAGGAAACCCGGGTTTCGCCCCATATCCGTGAGACGCAGGGCCAGCGCCAGAGCGATCGGCGTCTTGCCGGTCCCGCCGGCGGTCAGGTTGCCGACGCATATGACGGGGACCGGGGCACGCAGGGGTCGCGCCAGGCGGCGCTCAAGTCCTCCCCCCGCGGCATAAAGGCACCCCAGCGGAGAAAGCAGCGCGGGCCAGGGCCCGGCGCCGGTGGTCCAGAATTCAGGGGCGCGCATCGGCGCTGCCGCCGACCGTCGGGGCCGCTGTTTCAGGTCCCCTGGCGGCGATGCCGGCCAACACGGGCTCAAGCTGAGTGACCACCGTGTTCAGGACTTCCGCCCGCTGCCGGGCGACGGTGTCGGCGGTCGCAGCGACCTGGGCGCGCACCGTCTCGTCCCCCAGCAACCGGGAGACCGCTTTGATCAGTTCTTCCGCGTCCGCCACCTCGACAGAGGCACCCTTGCCCGACATTTCCTGGGCAATCACCCGGAAATTCTCCATATGCGGCCCGTGGATGATGGCGCAGTCGAGCCGTGCCGGTTCCAGCACGTTCTGCCCGCCATGAGGAATCAGCGAGCCGCCGACAAAAGCGACCGGGGCCAGGCGGTAAAACAGGCCGAGCTCGCCGAGCGTATCGGCGATGTAAATATCTGTCCCGGCCCCGGGAAGGGTCCCCTGGGAGCGCCGCGCCACGGTTAGGCCCAGGGCGCGGAGTTTGGCGGCGATGTCCTCACTGCGGGCCGGATGGCGCGGCACGATCACGGTCAGAATGTCCGGCCAAGTGCCAATCAACCGCTGATGGGCGTAGGCGGCGATCTCCTCTTCCCCAGGATGGGTCGATGCCGCCAACCAGACCGGCCGCGGCCCCAAGGCATCGGTGAGGGCGTCGAGCGCCTCGCGGTCTGCGGGCAAGGGGCCCGCGGCGAATTTCAGGTTGCCCGGCGCCGTCACAGGATCCGCGCCCAGCGCCCGAAGCCGGTCCGCCTCGCCTTCGTTCTGGGCCATTACCAGGCAGAACCCTTTGAGCAACCGCGCGATCGGCCCCGGCATTTTTTTCCAGCGGGCAAAGGAACGGGGCGACATGCGCGCGTTGACCAGCACCATGGGGATGCCCCGGGACTGGGTTTCAAAGACCAGGTTGGGCCAGATCTCCGATTCCACCCAGAAGGCCGCATCGGGCCGCCAGTGATCTAGGAAACGCCGCACCCAGGCGGGCCGGTCGACCGGTACGAATTGATGGCAGGCCCGTTCGGGGAGTTGGTCCGATAGGATTTGTGCCGAGGTCACGGTGCCCGTGGTCACCAGGATATGCAGGGCCGGGTAACGGTCCAACAAGTGATCGATCAGGCGCTTGACAGAAAGCGCTTCACCGATACTCGCGGCGTGGATCCATAGCAGAGCGCCCTTGGGCCGGGGCTTGCCGGGCCGGCCCTTGCGTTCGCCGATGCGGTTGGGGTCCTCCCGCCCGAGCGATCGGCGCCGGGCAAGCGTCAGTTCGATTAACGGCCGAGCTATGGTGGTGAGCACGGCATAGGTCGCGCCGAGCGCTCCACGATTGCGTCTTGATCTTTCGGCCTCGTTCATCGCCCATTATTCGCCCGCTTGGGCCTCGGCCGCAAGGGGGGCGCTGTTTTCATATTGCATGTGATACAGCCGCGCATATCCACCGTCCCGGGCGAGCAATTCACTATGGGTGCCGGTCTCCAGGATGCGGCCATCCTCCATGTAGCAGATGCTGTCGGCGCGGGTGATGGTGGAGAGCCGATGCGCGATCATCAAGGTGGTCCGCCCTTCCATCAGCCTTTCCAGTCCGGCCTGAACCTGGCGTTCGGATTCCGAATCGAGAGATGAGGTCGCCTCGTCGAACAATAGGACCGGAGCATTCTTGAGCATCGCCCGGGCGATGGCGACGCGCTGGCGCTGACCTCCCGAAAGGGTGAGCCCGCGTTCGCCCAGGACCGTGTCATAGCCGTCGGGCAGGGCCTCGATGAATTCGGCCGCGGCTGCCGCTTCGGCGGCATGCTTGATTTCCTCCTCCGTGGCCTCAGGACTGCCGTAGGCGATATTGGCCGCAATCGTGTCGTTGAACAGGCAGACCTCCTGGGAGACCAGGGCGATGTTGTGCCGCAACGATTTCAAGGTGACGTCGCGCACGTCGATGCCGTTGATCAGGACCGTGCCGCTATCGACGTCGAAGAAGCGCGGTATGAGGTTGAGAAGGGTCGACTTGCCCGCCCCGGAGGGGCCGACCAGGGCGACGGTCTTGCCTGCCGGGATCATCAGATCGACCCCGTTCACCGCCGGCTGGTCCTCCTTGTAGGAGAAGGTCACGTCGCGAAATTCGACATTTCCGCGCCCCATCTCGAGATCTTGCGCGCCGTCCCGGTCAACGATCGAGGGTGCTGCATCGAGCACGGTATATAGGCGCTGTGTCGCGGCCAAGCCGTCCTGGAGGTTGGCATTCAGGGCGGCAAGCCTTTTCAGGGGCTCATAGGCGAGCAGCAGTGCGGTGATGAAGGACATCAGGTCGCCGGCGGTGCGGTTGCCCTGGGTCACCTGCCAGCCGCCGTAGAGGATGACGAAGAGAACCGCCATGCCGGTCAGGAAACCCATGATGGGATGGACGCTGGCCCGCACCATGCCCCACTTGACGTTGAGCCGGAAAATGCGCCGCACCGTCCCCGCGGCACGGCGGCTTTCGTAATTCTCCGCGCCATAGGCTTTGACGTGGCGGACTCCGGCGAAGGTTTCGTCCAGCAGGGTCGTCAGGTTGCCCCATTCGGCCTGGGTTTGCGACGTGACCCGGCGCACCTTGCGGCCGATCCAAGTGATCGGGAAGCTGGCCAGGGGAAACACGAGTGAGGCGAACAAGGCCAACAACCAGTCGCGCTCGAACATGATGACGACCAGAACGATCATCGTCAGCGAATCCTTGCCGATGCCCACCAGGACGCTTGAGACCGTCCCGCGCAGGCGATTGACGTCGTTGGTCATGCGCGAGATCAGTTGGCCGGTGTGGTTGGCCTGGAAGAAAGCGAGATCCGCCCCCATCAGGTGGTCGAACAGGCGCCGCTGGATATCCGCGACGACCCGCTGGCCCGCGTAATTCATCAGGATTGATTGGGCAAAAGTCGCCAACCCCTTGATCAAGAAGATCAGGAATATGGCGGCGGAAATGGGGATCAGGACCGTTTGGTCTCGCCTGACGAAGATATCGTCGGCCACGAACTTCATCACATAGGCTATCGCCCCGGTGGTGGCCGCGACGATGATCATGCAGACGACGGCGAGCAAGAGCCGGCCGAGGTACCGGCGGCCGTGATCCCGCCACAGTCGGCCAAGCAATTTCAGGGATTGCTCGTGCCCCTGGTCCAGGGCGGCGCCTTCCGACGGTTCGGCGCCGCTGCCTTTGGTACTCGATTTGGTCACGCTCATGCTGGCGCCACCTTACAGGAGCCGGAATCCTCAGGAAAGAGCCAGGATTTGACTACTTTCCAGCCACCGTCATACCGTCGATACGCAGGCTGGGCGCGTCGGTTCCGGTGCGGAAGACCAGGTCATCGGCCGGCGTGAGCCTCAGGAACATGTCCTTCAGGTTGCCGGCCACCGTCACCTCGCTGACCGGATAGGCAATCTCTCCGTCTTCGATCCAGAAGCCCGCCGCGCCCCGGGAATAATCGCCGGTCACCGCGTTGACCCCCATTCCCATCATCTCGGTGATCAGCAAACCCCGGTCGACTCCTGCGATCAGGTCCGCACGCGTGGTCGCGCCGGCCTCCATGTAGAGATTGGTGGGCGCCGGTGACGGCGGGCCGGACGTGCCCCGGGACGCATTGGCGGTGGAGCGCAGCTTGAGCTGGCGGGCCGAGGCACAATCGAGGATCCAGCTCTCCAGCACGCCGTCTTCCACCAGGGGCTTTCGGCAGGTGGCTAGGCCCTCGCCGTCGAACGGTTTGGTGCGCAAGCCGCGAGGACGGAGCGGGTCGTCGATAACATTGAGTCCCGCGGTGAGGATCTTCTCGCCCTTGGCGTCTTTCAGGAAGCTGGTGCCCCGGGCCACCGCAGGGCCTGAAACAGCACCGGCAAGCGCCCGCAACAGGCTGCCCGAAACCCGGTTGTCGAACACAACGGGTACCTGGCTGGTTTCCACCTTGCGCGGATTGAGCCGGCCCACGGCGCGTTCGCCCGCGCTTCGGCCCACCGCGGCGGGGTCTTCGAGGTCATCGTGAAACACGGCGGAGGAAAAATCGTAGTCCCGCTCCATTCCCATGCCATCACCTGCCAGCACCGACGCGGCGACACCGTGACGGGTGGTCACGTAGCAGCCGGAAAAGCCGTTGCTGGCCACCATTGCGATGGAGGTGCGCGACCAACTCGCTTCCGCGCCCTCGGAATTTGTGACGCCGTCGACCGCCCGGGCCGCGTCCTCGGCGGCCGCGGCTGCTGATTCCAGGTCGGCGGGGCTGGGTTCAAAAGGATCGGCGGTTTCCAATCGCGGGGGATCGGCGACCACCTCCTCCGCCTCGGCCAATCCGCACCAGGGATCTTCAGGGGCGCTTGCCGCCATGTCGACGGCCTGGCCGGCCAGGCGTTCGAGGGCATCGGCCCCGAGATCGGTGGAAGAGGCCACTGCCTGGCGTTTGCCGATCAGGACCCTGAGGCCGAGATCCGCCGATTCCGCCCGTTCGATCCCCTCGGTCTTGCCGAGGCGTTGGCTGTGGGTGAGTGCCGCCGGTCATCACCTCGGGCCGCCGGCAGCACACGAAGCGCGGATCGTGACCCTCGTTCAACATCAGGGTTTGCCCGGAGGCTTCGTGGACACGCCTGTGGATGGCG
>JAHEKA010000139.1 GCA_024638585.1 Rhodospirillales bacterium | reverse complement strand
CCCGATTCCGAAACCACATGGAGCAACGGAAGATGGCTCTGGGAGCGGTATGGAAAATGTACGTGATCGGCCATTGTTTCTCTCCCTTTTTGGGTGGTTCTTATCGGGTCTCGGCGACGGGCGGCACCCCTATTTCAGTCATCGGCCGGCACCGAATTCGCGCGCCGGCGGGTCGGCTCAATGGGTCGCGGCGTAGATGCCGTCCAGCATCTGGCGGTAGAGATCGGCCGGGGTCAGGGCGCAGTATTCCAGCGGATAGCCCGGACGCTCCATGATGCCGCGATCGAGCATCCGGGCCAGCACGTGCTTGGTCACCGATGAATGCGCCTCGCGCCCGAGGTGATCCATGGTGTCGGCCTCGTAATGCTTGTGGAAGTAATCCGCTTGTTCCGCGCTCAAGCCGTAATGTGTGGTCAGTGCCTTGAACCACTTGTTGCAGGAATGGCCGAAAGAGCTCTCCCACAGCACCGACGCCCAGTATTCGTAAGGGTGGCCGTTGTTGACCAGGGTGCGCTGGAAATCGGTCAGTGCCCGGGCCTCGGGCAGCATCGGCTTGATCAGGATCTCGTCCTGGGTGAGGCCCAGCGCCTCGCCGGTGGAGATCAGGATCTTGATGTGTCCCGGCGGCTCTGGATGGCCGAATTCGTCGAGCACCTTTTCGGTATAGGTGTTCATCAGATCCACGTTGGACACGAAGAACCAAAGGTTGTTGTAAAACTGGGTCATGTAGAGCGAATTGATGACCGGCACGAAGGCGCCCCAATTGGAATAGAACAGCTTGATGCTTTCCATGGGCAGGGAGCCGGCAGCCAGCTCTTCCATGAAGGGCGAGGTTTCGACCGTGTCCGCCCAATGGGCCAGCACCTTCTGTTCAACCTCGTCGAGGTATTTTTCCGCTTCCGCCTCGGGCTTCTGGATCACCTTCATGACAATGATTCCCTTCTTGTTCGTGAGCGCGGGCCTGGCAGACGCGCTTTCTCCCTGATCATCCCGCCGGTCAGTCCTGCAGGAATTTCAGCTTGTCCTTCCATTTCTCCGCCACCTCGGCGGCGTAGTCCCGGCTCACCATGTTGACCTGGGGAAACGCGTCCTTCCAGTGATAGGGCCTAACGGCGTACATGATGATGCGGCTGTTGGTCAGGTTGCCGGTGGCGCGTTTCTCGGGGCTCAGGGTCGGGTCCAGATTGCCGGACCAGCACCCGTCGATGATGTCGGTCTGGGTCTTGGGATCCCAGCGCGTCGCCAGCGCCCACATGACCTCGGCCGCGTTGGTGATGTCGATGTCCTCATCGACGACCACGGTGAGCCGCCCCATGAATCCGGCGGCGCCGCAACCGGTCGCCACCAGCCCCGCCATCTTGGCGTGCCCGGCATGGAGCTGTTTGATGGCAACCACGTTGATGAAGCGCGAGCCGCCCGCGGCGAGCTTCCAGACACCGGTGACGCCGGGGACACCCGCCGCTTCCAGCGCGTCCCAGATGGCGGCGGCACCGCCGATATGGGTGTGGCGCCCGGGCAGGGTCGGGCGCACCGGCGGCTGGCCGATCATGATGGGATCGTCGCGATGATGGATGGCGTCGATCTTGACCGCCGGTTCGTCGCGCGCGCCGGAGGCGTAATAGCCCGGCCATTCGCCGAACGGGCCTTCGACCCGGGTTTCCTCTTCCGGCGGCAGGATGCGGCATTCCAGCGCCATTTCCGCATGCGCCGGGATGGGAATGCCGGTCAAGGGGCCCTTTACGATGTCGATAGGCCGGCCCAATTGGCCGCCGGCAATGTCGAGCTCACACACGCCGGGCGCATAAGCCACCCGCCCGACACCGCCAAGAACCGGCGCCTGGCCCAGGCAGACGACCACGGGGCAGGCCTCGCCGCGTGCCCAATACTTGCGGCGGATCTGATCGCCGTGCTTGCCGGGTTCGGTGAACACGGTAATAGTGTTCTTGTCATGGGCCTGGGTGCGGTAGGTGCCGACATTGATCCAGTCGGAATCCGGATCCTTCATGATGACCAGGCATTCGGTGCCGGGATACGGACCGCCGTCCTCCCCATGCCAAACGGGATGGGGAAAGCGGTAGATATCGACGTCGTCGCCTTCGATGCTGTTGTCCAGCACCGGCCCGGTGTTGACTTCCCTGGGCGGGATCGGGTCGGGCGATCCCTCGCGCTTTTTCAGCCGGTAGGTCATCACCGCGTCGAGGTCGAGATCCCCCACCATGAACTTAGACGTGCGCACATTCATCACGACCCGGGCCGTGGGATCGCAGCCCTTGATCGCCTTGAACAGCAGCACCGGCGGGTGGAGGTCTTCCAGGCTGAGCTCGTAAATCGCCCCCATCTCGTGATGGGGATCGGCACCCTCGATCACCTGAAGCTCGCCATGGGCCTCATGGATGCGGATGAATTCGCGAAGGTCGCCGATAGCGGCGGTGCGTTCGTCGTTCAGCCTGTCGTCGTTCATGCCCCACCCCTCCCAGGTGCGGTCCGGGGCTTCAGCCCTCGGACCGGTATTCGGGCCGCGGCTGAGCGATCTCCACCCCGTTCTTTTTCAGGTCTGCGGCATAGGTGTCGTAGATCGCGGGATCCTCGTCCTCGTATTCGATCTGGTCCGGGGCCCCGCCGCCGCCGGTCATGCCGAGACGAATCGGATGTTCCGGACTGCCGCCGCGCCGCAGCGCCAGATACCGCGCCGGTTCCGGGCCGGTGTTGAAATGCTGGTGGTACCACCACTCCGGCGGCGCAAACATGGAGTTCTCCTGCCAGTCCACCCGGGTCGGTTCCTCCCCCTCTTTCCACAGCAGCGAATAGCCCTGGCCCGCCAGAATGATGACGTGCGCCCCGGGACCGTGGCGGTGGCACTTCTTGTAGGTGCCGACCTCGAACTCCGAAAGATGACAAGCCATGGTGTGGTCGGACATCGACATGTGGAACGACTTGGCGCCGTGACCCCGCATCTTCCACTGGATGAGTTGGAACTCCAGGGTGTCGGGGATCAGGTTCACCCGCGTGATGCGGCCGCCCAGATATTCCCTTTCGCCGTTGAAGTAACTGTTCTCGCCCTGGTACCGGTCGTCGAACACGAAGGGGTTCTGAAAGACGAATTCGTCATTGTGATAGAGGTTCATGGTGAGCGGCGCGTTGGTCACCATCAGCAGCCGCGCGGGACGGTCGGGGTCCTTGTTGACGTGTTGATAGCTGGTGTTGAGCGGCGGGCCGAACAGGCTGCGCTTCTGCCACGGCACGGCGTTGGTCGGGCAACCTTCCTGCTCGATCAGGGTTTCACCATTGCCGTCCACCACGAAGACCCAGGTCTCGAACATATGGCGCTGGGGTTCGGTCTTCCCGCCCGGCGGGATCTCCAGCATCATCGCCGCGGTGATGAAGGGATCGGCGAGGTTGATGAACGCACCATCGACGCCGTAGCGTTTCCAATGCGCGAGTTCCACCTTGCTCAGATCGGGGACATGGAAGACGTCGTGGATGGGGATGCCTTCGTTCTGCTGCCAGATATCGTAGAACGGCGGCGGACGCTCGAATTTCTTGGTCGCCGCGTCGCCTTCGGATTGCGCATTGTAATTGTCAGTCATCCCCGTGGTCCTTTCCCTGGTTCGCCAATTCTTATCTATCCGCATATGACGCGGCCCGCGGCCCGCCGGCGAATATAGCACGGCTGGAAATCGGATCGCGCCGTGCGAACGCGCCACCGGGCAATAATGGTTTCCTCCCCGGACAACGAGGTTTATCATTTCGATAATGAAAAACGCACCCCAAAAATCGGGGACAGGGTTTATTGGGAGGTAGAAATGGCCTCAGTCGATGGCTTCAGCCATCTCGTGGTGCATGTCACGGATCTGAATCGTTCCGAGGCTTTCTATCGCGATATCATCGGCCTTGACGTGATCGGCCGCGACCTGGTCACCGATGACGGGCCCAACAGCCTGCTGGCCCTGAACACGCGTCAGCGCCTGGTGCTGGTGGAAGTGCCGGAAGTGACGGCCATCCGGCCCAATTCTTCGACCATCCATCACGCCTGGCTGCTCACCATCGACGAGTTTCAGCGCACCCGGGAACGCATGAAAAAAGCGGGCTATGACGTCGACGACAGCCGCGCCCAGTTCCGGGCCATGGGCGAGAACTCGATGGACATCTTTGATCCCGACGGCCACCGCTATCAGATCCAGGCCTATGCGCCGGAAGCCACCCAAGTGATCACGGAAGACATCGGGCCCATCGCATGCGGCCATGTCGACGACTTCGCCGTCGGCAGCGTCAAGACCTTCGTCAAGGGGAAGTTCTGCCTGGTGCGGCTCCCGGACGGTTTCCTCGCCCTGTCGCGTTGGTGCACGCACCTGAACGGGCTGTTGTCCTGGAAGCAGGAACACTGGGAATTCTATTGCCCGATGCACGGCGCGCGGTTCGACCGCCGGGGCATCGCGCGCCCCAAGGGGCGCCCCTGCCCGCCCCTGCGCCTGCACCCGGTTTCGATCGATGACGCGGGTGTCGTGACCGTCGATCCCGGCACCGCGATCACGCGGAGCGATTTTGATCCGAGCCAACTGACCGTGCCCGCCGCGACGACCCGGGAAGCGGAAACCGCCCAAGCCGGTAAAGGAGCCTGACCATGGCCGAAGCCGAGACCCTCTCCCATAGCGGAATCTGCGTCCACGACCTGAAGGAGGCGGAGGACTTCTATTGCGGTGTCCTGGGCGCGCGGCTTCAGGGCGCCGTCAATTTCTTCACCGAGGACACCCTGAACGGGCGCTCGGTTCACCAGGCCTACGCGCTGGGCGATTTTCTGTTCGCCGTGGCACTGGCACCCGATTTCATGCCGATGCCGCCGGACGAACAGCTGAAGGGAGCCATGGGCATCCGCCACGCCTTCACCGTGGAGAAAGCGGCCTTCAATCAGGTCATCGCCGGCCTGAAGGGCAAGGGCGTGCCTTTCGAAGGTCCGGTCGACCATCCCGAGGCCGGCCCCTTCGGGCAGTCGGTCTACTTCAAGGATCCCAGCGGAAACTTCCTGGAAATCGTTTGGCGCCGGGATGAGGACGTCGTCTATGCCGCCCCGCCCGACCTCGACGTGGGCTGAGGGGGGTCCTTCATGCCCGACGCAGGATCAAGTGCGGAAGCCGATCTGGGCTTGAAGGGGCTGAGCCATCTCGTCATCCAGGTCTCTGATACGGAACGCGCCGCGAATTTTTTCCATGACGTCCTGGGATTGGAACGCACGGCCCTGTCCTGGCCAGAGGCCGAAGCCGCCACCGTGCTCGCGGCAGGCGACGGTCAACACCTGATCCTCGTGCGGTCGGACGTCCGCCCCGACCTGACCGAAACCGGCGTCCATCACGCCTTTGCCCTGACGCCGGCGGCGCGCAAGAAGGCGGCCCATGTGCTTGAATCCCAGGGCCGGGAGGTCTTCACATACGCCGAAGACCCGCCCGGGGAGACGGCCGACGGGTTCTATTTCTTCGATCCCGACGGCAACCGGATCCAGCTCATCGCCCAGACCGAGGGGGATACCAGCGGCGCCCCGGTGCTGCATCACAGCGCCATCCAGGTGGCCGATATCCTCTGGGCCGAGCAGTTCTATTCGGACGTGCTGGGCCTGATGCCTGTCCATCGCGTTGGCTGGGCGACTGCCGATTACGCCCGCGCCCAGGCCTGGGCCGACGGCAAGGAGGAGATGGCGCCCGGCACGCGGCGCATGGACAAGCGATATTCCTCGATCGTCAACAACCGCTTGGTGCCGAGGGTCAACATGCAGGTCTACTTCGCCTGCGGCGCGGGACAGCTGGCGGTGTATCTCGCCAACCAGCATTTCCAGGAATCTCCGGAGGAGGCCACAACCGGCGTGCCGCGCACGGGCCTGCGAGTCAGCGCCGCGGGGCTGACGCGGGCGGCCGAGCGTTTGAGCGAAGCGGGCTGGCGGTTCCGAGGCCCCCTTGCCCATGACGCCGGCTTGCCCATCGCCGCGTCGATCTATTTGCGCGATCCAGGCGGAAATTTCATCGAGCTCGCCGCTGCCGGCGAAAAGGTGGCCTGAACCCAGGGCCGGACAACGAAAACACCAAAACAGATCGAGAGGACCCATGCCCGAGCTTTACCCCTACCCCCGGTTTTCCCTTGAAGAACGCGAAAGGCGCTGGGCCAAGGTCCGCGGCATGATGTCCGAGGCGGGGCTCGACGTCATCGTCTCTCCCAACAACACCGGCCACTCCACCGACTTCCAGGCCAATTCCCGATACCTCAGCCATGTCGGCGGCGGCGGCGATGCCGACATCGCCGTGGTCTTCCC
>JAHEKA010000138.1 GCA_024638585.1 Rhodospirillales bacterium | reverse complement strand
CCCGCCTGGCCGAACCGTCATTGGCATTGCCCGTGACCTGCAGGAGGTGGGTTTCCTCGCCGCCGCACTGTTCGAACCAATAGCGGCCGTTGCGGGGAATGAGCACGCCGGACATCGGCCCGAAGTCGCCCAGGAACTTGTGATCCTCGCCGTAATAGAACCGCAACCGTCCCGACAGCACCATCCAGAACCCCTCCGCGGCAGGGTGGTAATGCAGGCTGTTGGCGAACCCCTTGGGCAGGATCTGCACCGTGCCGCGCAGGATTTCGCCTTTGCACAGCCGCAAATTGCCGCGCTTTCCCTTGGGCAGGTCTTGCGGCCGGGCGAAGGAGAAGATCTCGATATCCTTCTCGACGCTGTCGAAGAACGCTTCCTTCTTAGCGGCGCCGCGCAGCTTGATGCCGCCGCCTCGTTTTCGGGTCTGGGCCATTGAACCGCCTCCCCTTGCCTTGCTGGCGCCCATCGCGGGATGCCGGCTGGTGTTGAGTGGATCATAGCACAGAGGATGCCCGGCGCATCAGGGTTGCCATGGCCTGGGGCCACCGACATAATCCGCGCCGCATCGGGGACGCGAACCAAGGATGACCAAATGACCGTAAGACGAGGCAGACATTTCCTGCACATACCGGGCCCGACCAATGTGCCCGACCGGGTGCTGCGGGCCATGGACCGGCCCAATATCGACCACCGGGGCCCGGACTTCGCTGAATTGGGGCTTCGCGTGCTGGCCGGCCTGAAGCCCATTTTCAAGACCCAGGATACGGTGGTCATCTATCCGTCTTCCGGCACCGGCTGTTGGGAGGCGGCGCTGGTCAATACGCTGTCGCCCGGGGATAAGGTGCTGATGTTCGAGGTCGGCCAATTCGCCTTCCTTTGGGCGGAAGTGGCGCGGAATTTCGGCCTTGATGTCGATTTCGTCGCCGGCGATTGGCGCCATGGCGTCGATCCCGACGTCGTCGAGGCCAAGCTCAGCGCCGACACGGATCACGCCATCAAGGCGGTTTGCGTCGTTCACAACGAAACGTCGAACGGCATCACATCGCCGCTCGCCCGCATTCGCGAGGCGATGGATGCCGCCGGGCACCCGGCGCTCTTGATGGTGGATGCGGTATCGGCGCTGGGATCGATGGATTACCGGCATGACGAATGGCGTGTCGACGTGACCGTGGCGTCTTCGCAAAAGGGCCTGATGCTGCCTGCCGGTCTCGGCTTCAATGCCATCAGCGATAAGGCGCTGGCCGCCGCCAAGGAGGCTCGCCTGCCCCGGGCCTATTGGGATTGGGGAGCGATGATCAAGATGAACGCCGACGGCTTCTTCCCCTATACGCCGGCGACCAATCTGTTCTACGCCCTGGACGAGGCGCTCAAGATGTTCGACGAGGAGGGGCTGGAGAACGTCTTCGTCCGCCACAGCCGCCTGGCCGAGGCAACGCGCCGGGCGCTCACCGCTTGGGGGCTGGAGAATGCCTGCCTGCAGCCGGAGCTTTATTCAAGCGCATTGACGGCGGTGATGGTGCCGGACGGCGCCAGCGCGGATGCGGTGCGCCGCATCATCCTCGAGCGCTTCGATCTGTCGCTGGGCAGCGGTCTCGGAAAGCTTGCGGACAAGGTGTTCCGCATCGGCCATCTTGGCGACCTCAACGATCTCACGTTGACCGGCGCCCTCACCGGGGTGGAAATGGGCCTCAGCCTGTCGGGAATCCCCCATCAAGCCGGCGGGGTCGATGCCGCCATGAGGTATCTCGCCGAAACCTGATCCCCGGCGCGGTTCAGGCGGCCTCGATCTCCGCTTCCAGGGGGGCGGTGGGCGTGAACCCCGCCACCTCGATCCCCTTGAAGCCTTCACGCACCAGGGCGGGGATCGGCCGGACGCTGGGGTTTTGGATCCACAACCGCATCAGATGGCGCTTTTCGGCCTGATCTTCCCAGTCGTCGAAGGCGCGCCGGGAATGCAGCATCACGTGGTTGCAGAGGATCTGGAAGTCGCCTTCCTCGAAGGGGATGTCGACCGCCAGTTCGTCGGCCAGCGCCTGGAACATGTCGATGGCGTCTTTTTGCGCCTGCGTGAACGGCGGCACGCCGGGCAGGCCTTGGGCCTTGCGCACATGGGCGGAGGCGCCCCGGGCGGAGAAGTAGCCGTCGACAAAAGCCATGACCGGCATCTTGTAGAAGGGGTCTTCGCCCGGCGGGATCTCGCCATGGCGCGTGAAATAGAAATCCTTGGTGAGTTCCTCGGCCAGGTCGGGACGCCGGCTCATCATCTCATTATAGAGGGCGGGTGAGGAGACCATGCGGCTCTCGCCACCCGACCGTGCCGCCTTGAGGCACATCAGCGCGACGAAATCGCAAGGGTCGGTGTGGAAGCCCATGGCGGCGGCGGTCTGATAGCCCCGGGCCATGGGATCGGCGTAGTCCTTGCCGAGATCCTTCACGTGGCCCAGCATGTGGCCCTCGGCATTCTGGGACGACAGCCGGCCGAAATGGGTGCCGATGCCGATGAAGGCGATGGCCGCCTGGCGCCGATCGAGCCGATCCACCGGCAGGCCGCGCAGCTGCACCACGCCGACACCTTCGGTGAGCTCCCGGAAGATCCCGGCCAGCACGTCGCCGGCGGGGCCCAGATCGAAATCCTCGCGCCTGATTTCGGTGAGGTCGAGTCCCAGCGCCTCGACCTTCGCCACGGCGGCGAGGATGTCGGCCGCCTGATCGTCGTTCAGACGCAGCACCCAGGGGGGCGCTTCGCGGAAATCCTCGGCCCGCCAGGCGGCGGGATCGATGACCGGCCGGCCCGGTGCCGCGGGCTTTCGAGGCCGGGATTGATATCCTGTTTCAGTCATTGCATTGCACCGCGATGATCAAATTCTGGTTTTTCATTATAACGCGGAATTCCCGCCATCGGGCGAAGCTTCGCGGTGCCGGGCTCAAGGATTCCCGTGCCGAAGACACTACTTCCCGAAGGAATGTTTCTCAGGAATTGATGCCGAACTCGTTGATATCGAGGAAGACGTGGGTTCCATCGGTCACCGTGAGCCTACCGTCGATGATCCGGTATTCCAATTCGTCCACCGCCGTCTCTGGCGGAAGCACGTAGATGATGTTTCCGGCATCGGTGAGCGAGATTATCCGGGTGCGCAGGTCGGCGCGTTTCCTGTATTCGCAAGCCGCGGGGTTGAAGACATAGACATATCCCTCGGCCCGGACCAGATGATCCGAGACACTGGTCACCATACCCGCGAAATGGCGCCGCAGGTCGGTCTCGAACTGCCGGCGCGTCATGACATGGAGTTTTTCTCCAGGGAAGAGAATGGCGTCGCTCATATTGCTTTTCCTTGATCCATCGAAAGGCTCACATCGAGGTCGAACTGTCGCGGCGGGCGGGCAATCGAACCGCGTCCGCCCGCGCGATTCGGGCGCAGATCACCACGTAAATGGTTAAAGACTTCTTCTTCTTTCGAAGATGAAGTTAATTGACTTATTAATTGAATTTTAAGAATTAATTAACCATGATGCGGTTGCGTAATAGCGGGCGCCTGCCGGTTTTTTGCTGGCCTGAGTGCGGCGCAATCATCGGCTGCCCGGAATTGGTGAATTCGGCTGGTCCAAAGGGGGAGACCCGCGGTGCTGAGAATCTTCACAGGAAGTCTGATTGGTCTGGCGTTCGCCCTGCATGCCACGGCGGCGGGCGCGTCCGGTTTTGCCCTTCGCGAGTGGAGCGCTTCCGCCCAAGGCAGCGCCTATGCCGGGGCGACGGCCGGTGCCGACGACATCACCTTCATGGCGTTCAACCCGGCCGGCCTTACCCGCCATCAGGGCAGCCAGGCGGCCTTGGGCGCGGCCTATATCGCGGGACAATCGAAGTTTTCCCTCGATGCGGCGACGACGGTTCTGACCGGCCCGATCACCGGCGGCAACGGGGGCGACGACGGCTTGCCCAACTCCATTGCCCCTTCAGCCTATCTGTCCCACCAGTTTTCGCCGCGACTGTTCGGCGGCGTGTCCTTGACCGTCCCCATCGGCCTCATCACCGAATACGACCGCGGCTGGGTCGGGCGCTATCACGCCCTCGATTCCGAGATTACGGCGATCGATCTCAATCCGGTCCTCGCTTACAAGGTCACGCCGAAGCTTTCCATCGGTGGCGGGGTCCGCATCACCTATGCGGAAGGCCGCATGTCCAACGCCGTGGATTTCGGCACCATCGATGTGGCTACCCTGGGCAACGCCTTCGGCGGCACACCCACCATGGATGACGGTTTCGTCGAGGTCGAGGGTGACGATTTCGGCTTCGGGTTCAATTTCGGCATGCTTTACCAGGTAACGCCTTCGACGCGCATCGGCGCGGCCTACCGCTCCAAGGTCGCGACCGACCTGGAAGGGGATGCGCGGTTCAGCAACGGCGCCGTGGGAGATGCTATCAGCGGCGCCTTCGGCAATTTCGTCAACACCGGCATGGTTGCCGAGGTGACTTTTCCCGAAAGCGTTTCCTTCGGCGTGCACCACGACATCAATCCGCAATGGTCGGTGATGGCGGAAGCGGCCTGGACGCGCTGGAGCCGTTTGCAGGAACTGAGGGTCAAGTTCGACAATCCCGTGCAGCCCGATGACGTGATCAATTCCTACTGGAGGGATACCTGGTTCATGGCCCTGGGAGCGACCTACCGCCATTCCAGCAAACTGACCGCGCGGATCGGGGTCGCCTTCGATCAGACACCGGTGCCCCATAGCTCCAGGACCCCGAGGGTTCCCGATCAGGACCGTACCTGGTTCAGCGTCGGTATGCAGTACGCGCTGGGCAAGGGATCGTCGCTGGATTTCGGCTACACCCATCTGTTCCTGCCGGAAACCGCGGTCGATCTTAGCGTGGCGGATCCCGCCAATGCGGCCCGAGGCAATCTGTCCGGTTCTTTTTCCATCGACGCGGACATTTTCGTCATACAATTCAAGACCAATCTCTAGGCTGCAGGCTGGCCAATGGCCCCCGCGGCCATTGGTATAGAAGGCGTGACCAGCTTTGTCAGATCGAACGATCGATAGCGAACTGGATGCGGCGAGTCTTGCGCGCGTTCTCAAGGAGCAGATGGAGCCTCTGTTCCTTTCGCCCCTTCGTCTTCTCGGACATGTCTTCAACGCTGCCCTGGTGATCCTGATCCTGTGGGGCGAGCTGCCCAGGGGGGCGCTCCTGGGATGGCTCGGCGCCACCGCCATCGTCGCAGTGGCGCGGATCGCCATTTGCGTGGCCTATGCCCGGCGCGATCCGCCGCCCGAGGAGATGGGCCGTTGGGTCGCCCTGTTCTTCGCCGGCACGTTGGCGGCGGGCGTTGTCTGGGGCGCGTCGTCCTTCATCGTGTGGCTGCATCCGAGCCAGATCGCCCATGCCTTCGTCGCCTTCGTCGTCGGCGGCACGACCGCGGCGGTGGCGATGATCACCTACGCCCATCTTCCCTCGCTGCATGCCTTTCTGTTGTTCGGCGGGGTCCCGGTCGCGGCCAACCTCATGCTCAAGGGTGAGGGGATCAACATGGCGATGGGTGCCATGGTAATGCTCTTCATCGTTCTTGCCATGGGTTACGCGCGCAGGGCCAACCAGATCCTTCACCGCTCCCTCGTTCTCAACGAGATCAACCAGTCCCTCGTGGGCGAACTCTCGCTGGCAAGGGATTCGCTCGAGCGGCGGGTTCAAGAACGCACCGCCGAGCTCAATCGCACCAATGCGAACTTGCTGGCGGAAATGGAAGCGCGCCGTGAAACCGAAGCCCGCCTGCGTCAGGCTCAAAAGATGGAGGCCGTCGGACAGCTGACCGGCGGTATCGCCCACGACTTCAATAACCTGCTGGCGGTGATCCAGGGTAACGCGGAAATGATGAGCGAGCGCGACAATGACGGGGAGGACGCGGCGCGGGAGCTCAGTGCGATCATGCGGGCAAGCCAGCGTGGCGCGGAGTTGACGCGCCAGTTGCTCGCCTTTTCCCGCAAGCAGACCTTGCGCCCGCGCAAGGTGCAGGTGAACGAGTTGATCGGGTCGATGATCGGCCTGTTGGAACGCACCCTCGGGCCCGGTGTCGATATCCGCTTCATCCCCCAGGATGCCGATTGCTTCGCCCATGTGGATCCCGGTCAGCTGGAGAGTGCGATCCTCAATCTCGCCATCAATGCCAGGGATGCCATGCCCGACGGCGGGGAGCTGACCATCGCCTTGGCTTCGGGGATGTATGATTTCAGCGATCGGCTGAACCGCACCTTGGCCAAGGAGGTGGAGTTGCCTCGGGCCGGACGCTACGCCTTGGTGGCGGTGAGGGATACCGGCACAGG
>JAHEKA010000137.1:2852-6312 GCA_024638585.1 Rhodospirillales bacterium | reverse complement strand
ACCCGAATAGGCAAGAGAGTCAAAAAGCAAGAGAGTCAAGAAACCGCAACTGTGACCGTCACCAAGGGAGTCCGTTATGTTTGGTTGGCTGATTAGTTCAAGCCTTAAGTTCCGTATCCTGGCTCTAGCGGGAGCACTGATACTGTTCACTTTTGGCGCGATCCAATATCGCGATGTCCCGGTCGTCGCCTTCCCGGAATTCAAGGCGCCCACGGTCGAGGTGCAAACGGAAGCCCTTGGTCTCTCCGCCCGCGAGGTGGAGAGCTTGGTCACGCTGAACCTGGAGGAACTGTTGAGCGGTGTTCCCTGGCTCGAGAGCATCACTTCCAGGTCGGTCACCGGCCTGTCGTCCATCATTCTGACGTTCAAGTACGGAACCGACATCATGAAGGCGCGGCAGATGGTCCAGGAACGGTTGACCCTGGCCTACCTTTTGCCGAACGTCGCCAAGCCGCCGGTCATCCTGCAGCCGTTATCCGTGGCCAGCCGAATCATGATGATAAGCGTGTCCTCGGACAAGATAGATCCCGCCGACCTCTCGATTATCGCGCGTTGGACGATGAAACCGGCGCTGCTCGGCGTACCCGGCGTTGCCAACGTGGCGGTATGGGGCCAGCGGTTGCGCCAGCTGCACGTCCATATCGATCCCGACCGGTTGCGTGACGCGCGGCTGCTGCAGGAAGACGTCATCGCCGCGACCGGCGATGCCTTGTGGCAGACCCCCCTGACCTTCCTGAGGGGATCGGCGCCCGGCACCGGTGGCTGGATCGACAATGCCAATCAGAGGCTGGGCGTGCTGCACCATCAGCCGATCCGGACGCCAGAGGATTTGGCGCAGCTGCCGCTTACGCCGGTTCATCTGACGATGACCGGGAAAAAGTTGAAACTGGGTGAAGTCGCCGAGGTGACGGATTCTCATCCCCCGTTGATCGGCGATGCCATCGTCAACGGCCGCACGGGTTTGTTGCTGGTGATCGAGCAGTTCCCCGGCGCCAACACGCTGGAGGTGACCCGCGCCGTCGACAAGGCCCTTTCCGAACTGAGCCTGGGGCTCCCCGACGTCAAGATCGATGCCAATATCTATCGCCAGGCATGGTACCTCGACGCGGCAAAGGACAACGTCGGTCTGGCCCTGATCATCGGCATGGGGCTGCTGGCGGTCTTGCTTGCCCTCTATTTCCTCAACTGGCGCAGCTTCGCCGTGGTCGCCGTTTCGGTGCCGCTGTCGCTTGTGGCCGCGGTTGTGGTCCTGCAACTTTCTGGCGTCGCTCTGAACATGATGATCCTGACCGGCCTGTTCCTGGGCTTGGCGGTGGTCGTCTACGATTCGATCATTGATGTCGATTCCGTGCAGGAAGCCCTGCGCCGCCGGGGAGATGGAGATGCTTCGCTCGGCGCCGTCATTTATCAGACGGCCCAGGAGACGCGCAGTGCGCTCAGCTACGCGTTGTGGGTAATAGGCGTTTGCGTGACCCCCTTCTTCTTCCTGGGCGGCGCGGCCGGCGAGTTCTTCTGGCCGGCGGTCGTGTCTTATCTCCTGGCCATGGTATTGGCCATGGTGGTGGCATTGACGGTAACACCTGCGCTCAGCATTCTTCTGCTGCGCAACGACTCCGGGTCCGCCACGGCATCAAGCCCGGCTAGCGCGATCACCTCCCTGTTGGCACCCCTCGGGCGTGTTCTGATCAGGGCCCCCCAAGCGGTTGTCGTCGGTTCCTGCGTCGTGATCCTTGGCGGTGCCTATCTTGCTACCCTTCCCGAAAGTTCCCTCTTGCCGCCGGTCAAGGAGCAGTCGGTTGTCGTTGACCTGGCCGCCGCCCCGGGAACGTCCCATCCGGAGACCTTCCGCATCACCGCGCGGCTCAGCAAGGAACTTGAAGGCGTCAAGGGTGTTCGCTCGGTGAGCGCCCACGTGGGACGCGCCATCACCAGCGATCAGATCGTCGGCATCAACTCGGCGCAGATCTGGGTGAACCTTGGGCCGGATGCCGATCACGATGAGACGCTTTCCCGCGTCCGGGAAACCGTCGATGGCTATCCCGGACTGGCCAAGTCGGTGCGGTTCTATCTTCGCAATCAGGCTGCGGAGATACTGACCGGCGCAGAGCGCCAAGTCGTGGTTCGTGTCTATGGAAAGGACCACGACGTCCTGAGGAAATTCGCCGGCGACGTCAAGAACTCGCTCTCTGGTATCGAGGGCTTGGTCGGCCTTCAGACCAAGGGAGAGGCGCTCGAGCCTCAGATCAAGGTCATGACCAAGCTCGATTCGGCCGGTAGCGCCAATGTCAAGCCGGGCGATGTCAGGCGCGCTTCGGCCACGGTGTTTTCCGGGCTGGAAGTGGGATACCTCTTCGAGGAACAGAAGATTTATGACGTCGTGGTCTGGGGCGCACCGGAGAAGCGCCAGAGCATTAGCGACCTTGATAACATCTGGGTCGAACGCCCGAACCGGACCCATGTCAGGCTGAAGGACGTTGCCGAAGTGAGCGTGGTGCCGGCTCAGGCCGTCATTCGGCACGAAAACATCTCGTCCTTCGTCGACATCGTTGCCGACGTGAAAGGCCGCGACCTCGCCTCCGTGAACCGCGATATCCGAAGCCGGCTGGAAAAGATCAAGTTCCCCGTCGAGTATTTCCCTGAAATCCGGGGTGAATTCGCGAAGCGGCTGCAGGTCGAGAATCGGCTTCTCGGTGCCTTCGTCGCCGTCGCCATTGCGATCTTCCTCCTGCTGCAGGCCTGCTTCAGGAGCTGGAGGCTGGCCGTTGCGGGCTTCCTTGGTATTCCGCTGGCGCTTTTGGGCGGCATCTTGGCGGCGGTGATCGCCGATGGTGTATTGACGGTCGGTGCGATCACGGGATTGCTTGGCGTGCTTGCCATATCAGCGCGAAATAGCATTCTCACGATTCGAGGCATGCAGCGCTGTGAGGGACAAGAAGGCCTTGCCACCGGCGATGAGGTCGCGATGGCTGGATTGCGGATGCACCTCCCCTCCATTGTGGCGGCCACCGCTGCGGTCATCGCTGTGCTTGTCCCCGGGGTCGTCTTCGGGCAGGTGTCGGGGCTTGAGATTCTGGCTCCGTTGGCGGTCGTCACCATCGGCGGGGCTATCGCGTCGTTGGTGTACTCGCTTCTGGCCCTGCCCGCGCTGTATGCGGCTTGGCGCTCTCCCGACGTCGACGAGATAGGGGAAGCCATGGCCCAGGCGTGATTAGGCAAGGGAACGCCACTAAGTCGTTACCCTCCTCTTGGCCGCGGCGGGCCGATGTTTTTCAGACCGCTTCCATCTCGGCTCCTATGAAAGGGAGGTTTATTGGAATATCCAGGAACGATATAGTGGCGCACTTTGCTTTGCTGCGAAGGTTGGAGGGGTCCCCGTGTCTGCAAATTTTTTCCTGGTAACTCCGGTTAGACTGACTTGGGTGTTTGGGGGCAAGCTGAGGCTTGCCGGCTGGGCCCTGTT
>JAHEKA010000137.1:0-2842 GCA_024638585.1 Rhodospirillales bacterium | reverse complement strand
TACCTCGGCTGCGCCAGTGGGGCTGATTTCAATGTATGGATTAAAGCTGGGACTCGCCGGGTGGTTCCTGTTGATTTTGTTGACCACCGCGTATGCCACGCCCGGCAGCGCGCAATCGGCTGCCCAGGACCGCGATGGCCGTCAAGACGATCTCGCCCAGTTCCAGCTTCCCCCGGCGACCGGCAAGCCGGGCAGTGGGACGGCGAAGCCCCCCGCCTTGCCGCGACGCCTGAAGTATGAATACGGTTACGGCAGCGAATCGGAAGTCACCTATCGCAGGAACGCGGACCTTGACAGGTCGATCAGCGATGATGTCGCCTTTGTCACGCCGGAAATCAACGGCCACCTGATTTATCGGCCCAATGATTGGCTCGAAACCACGCTCGAGCTGATAATGGAACGGCCGACCCGTATACACGGCGACCAGGTGTTCATGCTGCCGGACGGGGACTTCGATAACCATCCCGACGACCGGGCGTCGCTGCTCGTCGACCAGGCATTTTTCAAGATACATAACGTGATCTCTCCTTTTTCCGTTTCCCTTGGCCGGCGAAACTACGAAGACGAGAGGCACTGGTTGTACGATACGTCTCTCGACATCGGCGCTATCGGATTGAAGCTGGGGCGGTTCCAATTGGAGGCGACTTATGGGCGCGAGGTGTACGTCGATCTCGACGTGTTCAAGAGGCAGGAAAAGGACCGCGTCAATACCTTCATGCTCTATGGCGACTACCGCGCCCTGGAAGACGTCAAAGTGGCGGCATACGTCATCCGGCGGGACGACCGGATCAATGAGGATGGGCGCTGGACGCTTTACGGTTTGAGAAGCATCGGGGCGCCCGCGGAGGGATTTAACTATTGGGTCGAAGTGGCGTTGATCCGGGGACGGGATGAAGATGGGCGCGATCTCAGGGGCTATGGTTTCGATGTCGGCGCCACCTACCGGTTCTTTGGAGTCCCGTTCAACCCGGCGCTGACCGTGGCGTTCGCTTATGGGTCGGGAGACAGTGGGTCTGAAGACGGCACCAATGGAGAATTCCGTCAGACGGGCGTGCATTCAAACGAGCAGAAATTTTCGGGATTGTCGGAGTTCTTGTATTACGGAGAAGCCCTGGATCCCGAACTGAGCAATATCAAGATCTTGACCATCGGCCTTGGTTTCCGGCCCTGGCGGGATATGTCGCTGGATTTGGTCTATCATCGATATTGGCTCAACGTGATTGCCGAAGAACTTCGGGATTCGGCATTGACCGCCCTCATGAATCAAGATTCGGATCGCATGAGCCGCGATATCGGAGAGGGCATTGACGTCGTGATCGGGTTTCGCAATGTGCTGGGCATTCGGCGTCTGGGGATCGACCTGCGCATGGGGCTGTTTCTTCCCGGTGACGCCTTCCGCAACAGTCTTCCCGACGACTCGTTCGAACGCGCCGACATAGGCGGCGCCGTCGTCGCGAAGATCTGGTACTGAGAACCGATTCGACAACCGGAAGCTGGGTAGGAGTTTCAATCAGGGAGAGTGGTAAAATGACATATCTTTTCCGGACGATAGCCGTGGCCGCGGTCCTTATTGGATCGATTTTCGTGCAAGCGCAGCAGGGAAAGGCGAGTGACGGGTGGCAATCTCAGTTCGATCTCAAAAAGTGCACCCTCACGACAACCGGCCGAAATCCCTATTTCATTCTCATCCCCGGATACCAACTCGTTCTGGAGAGCGACGAGGAAAAACTGCAAATCACGGTGCTCGACGAGACCGAGGTCGTGGCCGGCGTGACAACCCGGGTCGTCGAGGAACGGGAGTGGGAGAAAGGAAAGCTTCACGAGGTTTCGAGGAACTTCTTCGCGTTCTGCAAGGAAACCAAGGACATCTACTACTTCGGGGAGGATGTCGATTTTTACAAGGGCAAGAAGGTCGTCAGCCATGAGGGCGCCTGGCGTGCCGGCAAAGGCGAAAATCGTCATGGCTTGATCATGCCCGGGGCCCCGAAGGTCGGCATGAAGTATTACCAGGAATGGGCGCCCAAGATCGCGCTGGACCGGGCTGAGGTCGTCAGCACGACCGAGACCTGCAAAACCCCCGCCGGCACCTTTTCCAACTGTCTGAAGGTCAAGGAGCAGAACGTTCGCGACATGATGTCGAGGGTGAAGTTCTGGGAAGTCGAATATAAATACCACGCGCCGGGAATCGGCCTGGTCCAGGACGAGGACCTGCGTTTGACGAAGCACGGGATGGTGGGCAAGTAAGCCCCTACGGTTCAATCCGGTGGCGCGATTTGTCGCCGGAGCAATTACGGGGAAATTTCGGCACCGAATGTTGGCGGGCGGCGAGCGAACGCCGCTGCCCGCCGGACCGCTCTGCCAAGACACGGGGGCCATCGACACCGAGCGCCAGCCATTTGCGGCGCATTTCGTCTCCCACGCCGCCCCAGGTTCAAAAGCCCAAGTTATTTCTTCGTCGTGAACTTCGTTTCAACGAAAGACGTGTTCCCGTTCTTGAGCACTGATCCGATCCCGAGCTCATATTCTTGGCCCGGGATCAGGAAATCTTCGGGGACCCTGAAAGAGGTCGAAGGACTCCTGATGGTAGCTTCTATCCTCGTTCCCAAATCGTCGTGTTCGATCTCAAGGATGTAGTGGGTCGCATCCGCCACCGGCGACCAGGAGATTCTCAATCCTTTCGTGGAAACATTCTTTGAGTCCGGTTTTGGGTCCGTGATCTTGACGCCTGCTGGAAGGCGGTGACTCAGCGTGGAACTCCCATTCAGGACTGTCCCTGCGGCCGTCGTCCCCGTGAAGCTGTAGCTGCCCTCCGGGTAGGCCGTCTTGAATGCCTCAATGTCCT
>JAHEKA010000136.1:1434-6383 GCA_024638585.1 Rhodospirillales bacterium | reverse complement strand
CACGCGTCCTCTCTCTCGGGTGCGGGCCGGCGCAGGAGGTTCAGAACTGTCTCGATCTCGGTCCCTTCCCTCGTCCCATCCAGGCCACCCTGGTCGACCAGGACGAAGAGGCGCTGTCCTTCGCCTATGAGAAGATCTTCCCCAAGGTGATGGCCAAGGGCGACGGTTCGTCGATGCGTTGCCTGCAGATGTCTTTCGTGGAATTGATGAAGATCGGCAAGATCTTCCAATCCCTGGAGCCGCAGGATTTGATCTATACGGTCGGTTTGGTGGATTACTTGTCCCTGAAACGGGTTCAGGATCTGACCCTGTGTCTTTATCGCAAGCTGGCGCCCGGCGGGCTGCTGATCATCGGCAACATGGCCGATGTTGATTTAGGAAACCAGTGGCCCATGGAATTCATTTGCGATTGGAACCTGCACTATCGCTCCAAGGCGGAAGTCGCGGAGTTCACCGCTTCCCTGCCCTCCGATGTTCAGGCGGAAATCATCCCCGACCCCACCGGACGGGTCTACATGCTGTATTTGCGCAAGCCTGACGACTCCGCTCAGCCGTAACCGCAATCGAGCTCTAGGGGGCGGTGGAACGCACGAGGTGCGGATCCTTGTCTCCGCGGTCCTCGCTATTGCCACCGCTTTCATTGTCACTCCATTCGTGCCGGCGCCAACCCGGCAGGGTCACCGTCACCGTGGTCCCTTTGCCAAGGGTGCTCTCGATCTCGATGGTGCCACCATGCAGATTCATGATGCGTTTGACGAGCGGCAGGCCGAGACCCAGCCCTTCATGAGACCTGGCGGCGGCGCTTTCGACCTGGATGAAGGGTTCCAGCACGCGCATGATATTTTCCTCGGCGATGCCGATGCCGGTGTCGCTGACGCGGATGGAGCAACGATCGTTCTCGTCGCTGAACGCGGTGACGGTGATGGCGCCGCCGCTTGCGGTGAACTTGACAGCGTTGCTGAGCAGGTTGATCAGGACCTGATTCATCAGCCGCTGGTCCGCCTGAATATTGAGATCCTCAGAAGCCTCGTAGGATAGACGGATCCCCTCCTCCGCCGCCTTGTTGCGGAACATGCGCATGCAACCGTCGATCATGTCCCTGAGGTTGAATTGCTCGTCCGTAATCTCCAGCTTGTTGGCCTCCGCCCGGGAGAGGTCGAGAATGTCGTTGATGATGTGCAGGAGATGCTGGCCGCTTCGGTAGATGTCTTCCGAGTAGGATTTGTAACGGTTTGAACCGAGCGGACCGAACATTTCCATCTTGAGAAACTCGGAAAATCCGATGATGGCGTTGAGTGGTGTTCGCAGCTCGTGGCTGACCACCGCCAGGAATTCGCTCTTCGCGTGGTTGGCCGCCTCGGATTTGGCGAGGAGCTGTTCCGACCTTCCCTTCTCCTCGATGAGAAGACGGGTGGAGACGTAATTGAAGCGCACGTAGAGTTCCTGGATGTAGCTCGCAAAGATGCCGACGACGGTCGCCATCACCAGGAAGAAGTTGTTGTTGATCAAGATGGCCAGCGGGATCGGATTGTAGAAGATTGCGACCCATTGGTAGGCGACGACCAGCGCGATCGAGATTACCGTCGAATAGACGAATTGCAGGCGCACCAGGGTGGAGCCATAGATCACCACCATGATCAGGCCCGCATAATAGCTGAAGCTGGCGGGTTCATGGGTGACCGCTGTCATGCCGACGACGCCGGTGCCCGTCGAGATCATCATGACCGACAGGAAAAGCTGTGGGTTCTTCTTGAAAACCCGGGTGAAGCTGACGATCACCACCGTGGTCATGATCGGCAACACCAGGATGAACCGGATAAACCAGACACTTTGGAGCGCGAATTCCGTCACGTAGTAATCAAGCACGCCAAAACTCGCGTAGAGCAGCGTCGCGAAAAACAGGGTAAGACGGATCAGCGGCAAGGACTTGGTGATGTCGTTCTGGGCGTAAGCGCGCTCGATCATCCGGTCGCGATATCGGAGCGTCAGCCATGAAAAGACGAAACGGCCAGCTTCGTCGCCGCTTTCCATGTCCATATTGCCGAGATTGAGCGACATTTAGCCCACGCAACTCCCCTGCGGGACACGGTTTTCCGCGCCCGACGGCTACACGGGGTTCAAAATAGGTCGCCAATCTTTAAGGGTCTGTTAAGGCTGAGGGCTGGATTGGGCGCAAAAAAGCCGAATAAGCATTGTCAACTGCGGCTTTGAGGCCTTGGGCGGCATGCCGGTCGCGTGAATCCCGGCGGCCGGGGGGATCCGGAATCGTTACTTGCGATCTTCTGGGCGGGCCGGCCCCTTCGGATCGCGGCCGCCGAAGATCGAGCCGAAGATCGAACCGATAGAGGTGTCTTCGGGGTCTTCTCCCCCCGGGGTTCCACTCTGGCCGCTCGCCGGGACGGTCCAATCCCTCTCCGGTGTATCCGCTTGCTTTGATTCGCCGCGTCCCTCCGGCGCCTTGGCTTTTTCCTCGGACTTCGATGAAGAGGACGGCGGTGGGCTGGCCGCGGACTTTGGCCGGGGGGGTGACTTGGCACCCGGCGTGGAGTCGGGCCCCCGGGCGGCGCGCTTTTTGGTTTTCGACGCGGGCGGTCCCAGTCGCCGCCACGGTGCAAAATTGCCCTGCATGTCCACCTTGAACATCAGGAAGTCGCGTCCCCCGGTTCCCATCGAATCGGTGGCACCGGCAACGATCACCCCACCGTCTTCCGTGGCAAGTCCGCTGGTGGCAAGATCGAAGCCGTCATGGCCAAAGATCTTGTCCCACAGGATCTTGCCTTTGTTGTTGATGGCGATCAGGCGGATATCGGTATTCTTGCGCTTGCCCCGGCCCTGGAAGCCCAAGACCAGATACCCTTGGGTTCGGG
This sequence comes from Rhodospirillales bacterium, assembly GCA_024638585.1. Classification (GTDB taxonomy): domain Bacteria; phylum Pseudomonadota; class Alphaproteobacteria; order SMXQ01; family SMXQ01; genus SMXQ01. The sequence goes on along the minus strand of JAHEKA010000136.1, from coordinate 3,516 downwards.
GAACGATCGCTGCGACCGACAGGAAAGGGGTTTGTGAAGGGCAGGCCATCTCGCGGACATCGGCGATTCGATCGGCGTCGGGGACGGGTTCCTTGCGCGCCTTGTGGGCTTCCGTGATCAGTTCCGGCAGCGAGGGAATGGTGCAAATCTCCTTGGCCGGCGGCGGCAGCGGGTCGCGATAGCCGATGATCTTGAGCCATTCCTGACGCCCATCCGGCCCGGTTTTCAACAAAAGCAATCGGCGGCCCTGATGGCCACCTGCGATGAGTCCACCATCCTTCGTGGGAACCACGGCTGAATACCGGACATCGCTCTTGTCCTGGGAGGGCGTGCGGTGCGCCCAAACCAGCTTGCCCTCTGATGTCACGCGCAACAAGAACCCCATTCCCGGTCCGGTATCCTCGGGATCCCGGGTCCTGGCTTCGCCGACGGCGATGATGTCGCCGTTGGGCAGCGCCGCGGCATCGGCAATGTCATGCCTGAATCGCGTGGCATTGCCGGAATAGAAGGTCTTGCCGAGCGTCTTGCCGTCCTTGGCGACCCGGAGCGTATAGGGCAAACGCGTCGTCGTGCCGTCCTTGGTCACGGTTTCGGCACCGACCGCGATGATCGTCCCTTTGGTGCTTCTCAGCACGACAGGGGCCTCGCCTTTCTTGGCGCTGGCATAGGCATTGACCCATGGGTTGCCCGCGTGATTGGGAATGGGCACCGCATTCTTGTCAATCCGGACGGCAACGGCGAACCCCCGATAGATGCCGCCGAGCAGGAAGCCGCCGGCCGGTAGCGGCGTTGCGGACCTGACGGCACCGTCGTCGGCGGGTCCGAGGATCACCCGGTTCCAGGCCATCCGCCCGTCGCGGCTCAAGGCGATGATGCCGAGGCTCCGGCTCTCCTTGCGCTTGTTCTTCTTGTCTTCGGGTTGGTGGAACGTCCCAGCCACCAGGAAGCCGCCGTTCGACCGGCGCGCCATAGTCCAGGCCGAGTCATCCTTCGGACCGCCGAAGGTGACGGCTTTTTCTTTCCAGAATTCCCGTGCCTTGATCTCCCGGTCGAACGCCGCGGAGGCGGCCGCCCAGGCCCTGCTTGCACGATCGCGCTCGGTGCTCCCCGTCCTGGAAGCTTTCAGGGCGCGTTCGGTATTGATGTAGAGCGTAATCGCGAGGTTGTAGTTGCGCCCTTTCCGGCCGACGGTGTTGAGGTAGTCGACCAGCGAACGATAGGCCCGGTCCCAGTCCTTCAACTGGTAATGGGCGTGGCCCTCGAAGAAAATCAGCTCCCCTTGGACCCCCTGGGGCAGCTTCCGCATCTCTGCGATGATGGCCAGGGTCTCTTTGGGCGTTTTGGCGCGAACCGAAGCATTGAGCTTGATCCGCAAGACGTCGTAGCGGGCCGCCTGATCGAGTTCTTTCGTCTGCGCGCCTGCCGGGCCCGAGGCTGCGATGACCAAGGCGGCCGCGATCGATAGGGTTGCCGGGATCACCCATCGGCCCCAACAAGTGACCAAACGGCGCGGGCCGGCCGGATGCCGATGGGAGGCGCCCCCTTTGGAAGATGCTAGACTGTGGCTGTGGATCATGGCGCAAGAATAGTCATCCTTGAGTTTGGTGCAAGATGCTGGGTGCGGGCACGGTGGCGGAACCGCCGATGCGCAGGCCGGTGATCCGCGAGACCGACCTTCCCCCGATCGGCGGGGCCTACGCGCTGCTGGTCGAAACCCGAAGCCCGGCGACGGTTATGGTCCGCGGTATCTCGGTCCCTCTTGCGCCCGGGGAATACCTCTATTGCGGCAGTGCCCGGGGGCCCGGTGGGATAAGGGCGCGGGTTGGGCGCCACATGAGAAAGGAAAAGGCTCTGCGCTGGCATATCGACCGCCTGACCGGGATCGGCCGTGTCCGGGGCGTCATCGTTGCGCCGGGTGGCGCGGAATGTGCCCTATTCGCGCGGTTCGCGGCGCTTGAGCGGGCCGAGGTTCCGGTGCCCGGTTTCGGGGCCAGCGATTGTCGGCGCTGCCCCGCACACCTTTTACGGATGGACAGACTAATCCGAAGGGTCCATGAGCTTCCCCTGGAAGTGACGGAATGG
>JAHEKA010000136.1:0-1424 GCA_024638585.1 Rhodospirillales bacterium | reverse complement strand
TGGAGGGCCCGGACAGCCGGGCCGGCGACTAGGCCCCCTTCGCCGGTATTTTTGCCTTTTCTGCGGTCTGGGTCATGCGGCCGACCAGGTCGTCGAGTTCGCCCAAGAACTTTTCCGTCGCCGGGTTGGGCGATTGGATGGAAGAGCGGAGACACAGCTGCATGCAGTCGAGATGGACCTTGGCGGCATCGGCGAAATGCGCGCTATCCCCTGTCTTGAAGGCGGCATCCAGGGAGCGGGCGATCAGGCCGACAATGGGCCAGCCGCAGGTCCCAGCCTGGCCTTTCAAGTCGTGGGCGGCGATGTGCAGGGCCTCCCAGTTTTCGGCTGCGGCCAACGCCGCCATCTCGGTGAAGGTGGCCTCCAGGTGTTTGGGATAATCGGCGAATACGGATTCCAACATGGCATCGGCGCGGGCGATCGCTTGATCGCGTGAAATCGGGGGCATGGCGGTCCTCAGGAAAAGAGCAGGCTGTCGATATCGTTTTGCTGCAGGCCTTTGTTCCTGCGTCGCTCTATGCCTTCATATTTCACGTTGCCCCGGCGTCTGCGGCAGGGGCCCGTATAGCCCGGCGTGATGATGAAGGGCCGCGGCGTATTGATGGAAGAGTCCAGCTTGTCAAAGAGGGATTTCGGCGACAGCGGCTTGGTGAGGACTTCGTTGACGCCTGCGTCGCGTCCCTCCTCAACGTGGTCACGATCACTATGGCCGGTGCATAGGATGATCGGGATATCGGGCTTGGGGCTTTGCGGGCTCGTGCGGACCATCAAGACGAACTCGATTCCACTCATCCCCGGCATCAGCCAGTCGACGATCAGGCAATCCACGCGGGACAGGCGAATTTCCCGAAAAGCGTCTTTCGCGTTATCGGCATGAATCACGGTGCCGACGCCGAAGGCGCGCAGCATGTGTCCGATCAATTGGCGCATGTACTGGTTGTCGTCGACAACCAGAACGGTCACGTCAGAGAAATCCGCGACTTTCTCCGGCACGCTGTCTCCTCCCGACCGGTCTTCCCAGGCCTTTCCATCGAAATTACCAGCGGATCGAATTAAGTGTTATTGCCTAGATATATTAGATTAATTACCCATAGGTTAACCGGCGCTGTTCCCAAGACAGGCGGGGCTGTAAACTCGCCCACCGGGCGAGACGCGTTTCGAGGGATTGAGCCGTGGGTGAGACCGTTATCGACGTTTATTCGGATCCGATCTGTCCGTGGTGCATGATCGGCAAGCGCCGGCTTGATCGGGCGCTGGGTATGATCGGCGCCGAGCCGCGCGCCGCGGATGTCCGGGTTCGCTGGCGAGTCTTCCAGCTCAATCCATCGATGCCTCCGGAGGGGATGGACCGGGCCGCATACCTGGCGGCGAAATTCGGCGGCGCCGCCCGGGCGGGCGAGATCTACCGCGCCATCCGCAGCGAG
>JAHEKA010000135.1 GCA_024638585.1 Rhodospirillales bacterium | reverse complement strand
ACGGAAACGGGTCAACTCTAGCCGGCTCAAGCCCGGGCGGAGGAAGCCCTTCGGGAAGCCGAACAGATTTTCATAAGCGTTATTGAACTGGACAAGGTTGAAATCGGCGTCGACGATGCAGAAGGCGGCGGCGCCGGTTTCGAAGATGCCTTCTAGATAAGATGACTTTTCTGCCGCCTCGCGCTCCGCCTTCTTGAGCGCGGTGGTTTCCGCAAAGGACGTGACGTAGCCGCCCTGCGGCAAAGCGCGGCGGCGATAGATGTAGCTTCTGCCGTTTGGAAGCGTGTTTTCACTCAGGGTCTCAAGGGCGCTGTTCTGCCTGCGGCGATTGAGCGCGGCCTCAAGGCTAGAGTCGTCGAAATGCCCCATTGCATAACGCTTGCGGGTGATTTCCTCCAGGTTCAGGCCGGGTTGGATGAATCCTTCTGGAAAGCCCATCAACTCTTCATAGGTTTTGTTGTAGGAGACAAGATTGAATTCAGAATCGGCGACGTAGAAACCGGTGCCGCCGGTCTTGAAGATACCTTCCAGCAGTTCCGACTTGGCGGCGGCGTCTTTTTCGGCCTGCTTTAACCTGTTGATATCCGTATAGGTATTGACGTAACCACCGTCGGGCATGGGACGGCGGTGGAAGATGTGACTCCGACCGTTCCTGAGGCGTCGTTCGACAGTGCGTTCGGACCGGTTTCTCGACCGGTTCAGCAGGTGCTTTAGGATCTCCTCGGGATCGACATCCCCGTAATCGCCCCGGGCAATGCGGTACCTGAAGATTTCCTCGTGCGACATGCCGATGCGCAGGAAACCCGGCGGATAGCCAAAATACTCGCTGATCTTGTCATTGTAGGCGATCAGCCTATCGTCCTTGTCGAATGCACTGAAGCCATGGGCCATGTTGCCCAGCGCGGTCTCAAGAACCGCGACACGCTGAGACGCGGTGCTCTCGATATCTATCGGGTTGGCGTTCCGATGCCGGCGGTGGGCCAAGAATGTCACGCCCGCTATGGCGATCAGGGCGAGCGCACGGTTGGTAAGTACCGCCGGGGAAAAGGCATCCGCCAAGGGGATGGCGCCTCCGACGAGGGCCAGCAATGCCGCGATACCACCGAGGAAGGGAAGATGGCGGTGATGACCGCGGGCGAGGCCCAACAGGACCAGCGCCAAATAGGGGAAACCGCCGACGGCCCCCGACGGTGTCAATACGTCCAGGGCAAAGATCGCCCCGCCCGTCAGGACGACCAACCCCCAGTATGCTCGGGGGGAAAGACAACGGGTCATCAGAGGTGCGTCCGATTCCTCACCGTTGCCTCGCGCCTCTGACGCGGATCCCGGAAGGGCTTCATGCGCCGTAGGTTCCATACGGTTGAACTAGTTTATCATGGTTAGGAAATAGTTAATTTGCCGCCCGCCGGGCCTCGGTCGTGGCGCATGTTTTTGGCGTGAATATGGGGTTTTCCGGCACCTATTTGGAGGCCAGCGCCGCGGCCACCGCATCGGCAAGTTCCTGGCGTTTGAAAGGCTTAGTCAAAAGCACGCTGCGAATATCGATGGGGGCCCGTTTTTCGGCGACCGGGGCGGGATAGCCCGACATGTAGATGATTGGGATTCCCGGGCATAATGCGCGGGCTTGCTCCGCCAAGGCCTGGCCACTGGTCCCGTCGGGCAGCACCACGTCCGATAGGATGAGGTCCGCGTCCTCATCCCTCAGAAGGTCGAGAGCAGCGCCACAACTCCCCGCGGCCAGCACGTCGTAGCCCAAGGATTCGAGCATTCTATGCACCAGGTCCTGGACGTCCGGATCGTCCTCGATCATGAGAATCCGCACGCGGTTTCTGACTTCCCCGTCCGGCGTTGCCTGAGATTTTTGGCTCATGTTGCTGCTTCCTGCATCCGCCCCTGCACCGACGCGCTGTCGGCGAACGGGGCGTGGGACCGTTGCATCCGGCCTGCGGACCCTGGCCCAAATGTATCTGCTCTAAATTAACCGGGCGTTGATATGTTCAGTGCCCACGGCGGTTGGCGGGCCGGCGCGTCCGTGTCGGCGGCGCCAGAGTCCCGTGTCGGCTGCTTCATGGTCTTTCGGAATATCGTGGACTTTGGAACTCCTTCCCCCGGCGCGGGTCCGGCGGTCGGCGCCATGTCGCGTCGGAATGTTTAACCGGGGATTAACCATGACGGCCTATTGAGGCGTGTGCTTGACAGGGGGATTAACCAAGGTACTCTCCCGCCGCTATTGCGCCGGCCGGGGTCGATCCGCCCGCCCCGGGGACCGGCACATCATGGGCGCGATCAACCGGACCGATCATGGCCGAGATCACTATTACCCTTCCCGACGGCTCAAAACGCGTCCTGCCCAAAGGGGCGAGCGGCGCAGACGTTGCCGCCGATATCGGCCCGGGCCTGGCCAAGGCCGCGCTCGCGGTCAAGGTCGACGGGGCGATGTGGGACCTCAAGCGCGAGATCGAGGAAGACGCGGCGGTAGAGATCATCACTGCCAAGTCCGCTGACGGTCACGAACTGTTGCGCCACGATGCGGCCCATGTGATGGCCGAGGCGGTGAAGGAGCTCTATCCCGAGGTCCAGGTCACCATCGGTCCGGCCATCGAAGACGGCTTCTACTACGACTTCGCGCGCGCCGAACCCTTCACGCCGGATGACCTCGAAAAGATCGAGGCGCGCATGCGTGACATCGTCGGCCGGGACGAGGAGATCACCCGCGAAGTTTGGGACCGGGGCGAGGCGATCCAGTTCTTCAAGGACCAGGGCGAACATTACAAGGCCGAGATCATCGAGGCCCTGCCGCCGGACGAGGACATCACTCTCTACCGCCAAGGCGATTTCATCGATCTTTGCCGTGGGCCCCACCTTCCGTCCACCGGGCGATTGGGGACCGCCTTTAAGCTGATGAAGCTGGCGGGCGCCTATTGGCGGGGCGATTCGCGTAACGAAATGCTGCAGCGGATCTACGGCACCGCCTGGCCCGACAGGAAGGCGCTCGACGCCTATCTGCACCGGCTTGAAGAGGCGGAGCGGCGCGATCATCGTCGCATTGGCCGCGATATGGGCCTGTTCCACATGCAGGAAGAAGCGGTGGGTTCGACCTTCTGGCATCCCAAGGGTTGGACACTCTATCGCCAGGTTGAAGACTACATCCGGGCGCGCCTGGATCATGCCGGGTACCAGGAGGTGCGCACGCCGATGCTGGTGGACCGCGCGCTGTGGGAAGCCTCGGGCCATTGGGAGAAGTTCGGCGACGCCATGTTCACCGCGGCCCCCCGCTCCCTCGAGGCACAGGATCTCGAGGGTGCCAACCGGGTGCTCGCCATCAAGCCGATGAACTGCCCGTGTCACGTCCAGATCTTCCGCCAAGGGATCAAGAGCTACCGCGACCTGCCGCTCAGGATGGCGGAGTTCGGATCCTGCCACCGCTATGAGCCGTCCGGCGCCTTGCATGGGCTGATGCGGGTGCGCGCTTTCACCCAGGACGACGCCCATATCTTCTGTACCGAAGAGCAGATCACCGCCGAGACCAAGGATTTCTGCGATCTGCTGTTGAGCGTCTACGCCGATTTCGGCTTCGACGACGTGGTGGTGAAGTTCTCCGATCGTCCCGATGTGCGCGCTGGTGACGACGCCATCTGGGACCGGGCCGAAGGCTCGCTCCGCGATGCCGTTGCCGCCACCGGGCTCGAGACCGTCCTCAATCCCGGCGAGGGTGCGTTCTACGGGCCCAAGCTCGAATTCGTGCTGCGCGACGCCATCGGACGGGAATGGCAGTGCGGCACGTTGCAGGTCGATTTCGTGCTACCGGAGCGTCTTGAGGCGAGTTATGTCGGCGAGGATGGCGAACGTCACCGGCCGGTGATGCTGCATCGGGCCATTCTGGGTTCGCTGGAGCGGTTCATCGGTATCTTGATCGAAGAATATGCCGGCGCCTTTCCGCTGTGGCTGGCCCCTCTGCAGGTGGTGATCGCCACCATCACCTCCGACGGCGACGCCTATGCCAAGGAGGCTGCCGATGCCCTTACCGCCGCCGGATTGCGCTGCGAGCTTGACCTTTCGAACGAGAAGATCGGTCATAAAGTGCGCGAACATTCGCTCGCCAAGGTGCCTGTCATCGCCGCCATCGGCAAGCGCGAAGCGGAAAACCGTACCCTGGCGCTGCGCCGGCTGGGATCCAAGGCCCAAGAAGTACTTGCGCTGGATGATGCGCGCGATAGACTTGCCAAAGAGGCCCGCGTGCCCCATGTCTATGCAGCCGGTGAATAACCATCCATAAACCAAATAACACTACGATTTCACACTCCGGCGGCCTCCAGACGAGAGTGGGAATCGCGTGTGCCTGGATTGCGATGGGTGCGCGTGAAGACCGGGAGACCGGCTTCAACGACCGCCGCCCGCAAGAGAGCCGCCGACAACAGAGAATGGAGACGTATCCATAGCTAGGAGACCCCTACACGGCCCGCCACCCAAAAAGACGGGCCCCCGCGTGAATCAGGACATCAATGCCGAGAGCATTCGTGTGGTTGGCGACGACGGTGAAATGCTGGGCGTCATGTCCGTGGACCAGGCACTGGCCAAGGCCGAGGAGATCGGCCTGGACCTGGTGGAAATCTCGCCAAATTCGGATCCGCCGGTGTGCAAGATCCTCGATTACGGCAAGTTCAAATACCAGGCCCAGAAGAAGGCCAACGAAGCACGCAAGAAGCAGAAGATCATCGAGGTCAAGGAAATCAAGATGCGCCCCAGCATCGAACGTCACGATTACGACGTGAAGATGCGGGCCATCAACAAGTTCCTGGATGAAGGCGACAAGGTTAAGGTGACCATTCGCTTTCGGGGCCGCGAATTTCTGCATCAGGAGCTCGGCATGCAGATGCTCCAGCGGGTGCGCGACGAGATCGAGGAGAAAGCCAAGGTCGAGGCGGTCCCCAAGATGGAAGGCCGCCAGATGGTCATGGTGGTGGCCCCGCGCTAGGGCCGCCGGTCCGCCTGATCTCAAACCCCCGCCGGGGCTGGTTCACGGCGCCTTTTGGCCCCCGGACCCCTTGCATTCGGGACACTTCCCCGCTATAAGCATGGCCGCCGCCGGGCCTCGTGCCCGGCCTCAATTTTGATCCTGTGACGACGGCAGCAAGAAGGTCAGACCTCATGCCCAAACTGAAATCGAAAAGTGGCGCAAAAAAGCGGTTCCGCGCGACCGGTTCGGGCAAGGTGAGGGCGAACTACGCCTTCAAGCGTCACAACCTGCGCAAGCGGTCGACCAAGATGAAGCGCACCGCCCGGTACGGGTTCATCCTGTCCAAGCAGGACGAGAATATCGTCAGAAAGTTTCTGCCCTACTTGTAGGGCCTGAGGAGTCAAGCCATGGCGCGAGTCAAGAGGGGCGTCACCAGCCGCGCCCGCCACAAGAAGGTGACGGCCATGGCCTCGGGTTACCGGGGCCGGGCGAAGAACTGCTACCGCACGGCCGTGCAGCGGGTCGAAAAAGGCCTGCAATATGCTTATCGCGACCGCAAGGCGCGCAAGCGGGAATTCCGCTCGTTGTGGATCAGGCGCATCAATGCCGGCGCGCGGCTTAACGGCCTGACCTACGCATCGTTCATGAACGGCGTGAAGCAGGCGGGGATCGAGCTCGACCGCAAGGTGCTGGCGGACATTGCCGCCCGCGATCCAGCGGCCTTTACCGCCATTGCCGAACAGGCGCGCGCGGCGCTCTCGAAGGCAGCCTGAGCCGCGCCCCGGGCGCCAGCCGCATAAGGCGAAACATCGAAGGGGCTGTGTTCACAGCCCCTTTTGTTATATCAAACGGGCAAATCCCTAATACCAGGAGCGTAAGCGCCCAATGGCCGATCTGGAAACGCCGGAACAACTGAAGACCGAGCTCCTCGCCGAGGTGGCCGCCGCTGACTCCCTCGCGGTGTTGGAAGAGGTCCGGGTGCGCGCGCTCGGTCAAAACGGCGTCGTCACCCAATTGATGAAGGCGCTGGGCCAGCTTCCTCCTGAGGAGCGCAAGGCCCAGGGCCAAGCCAACAACGCGGTCAAGGTCGCGGTCACCGATGCCATTGAGGCTCGCAAGGCGGCCCTGGACGCCGCTGCCCTTGACGCGCGCCTGGCCGAGGAAAGGATCGACGTCACCCTGCCGGCCCGGCCGGAGACGCAAGGCTTCATTCACCCCATCAGCCAGACCCTGGATGAGCTGATGGCGGTGTTCGGTGAAATGGGGTTCATCGTGGCCGAAGGCCCGGACGTCGAGGACGACTTCCATAACTTCACGGCGCTCAATATTCCGGAAGAACATCCCGCGCGGCAGATGCACGATACCTTCTATCTGCCGACGGATGGCGGCGGGACGGCCAAGCTGCTGCGCACCCATACGTCCCCGGTG
>JAHEKA010000134.1 GCA_024638585.1 Rhodospirillales bacterium | reverse complement strand
CCCCGCTCCCGGTCGGTGACAGGGGGCGAAGGCGTGCGTAGGATATAAGCCCTCCAACCGCTCCTGTCAGCCATCCTTGTTGGAAACAGCGGTCCATGCGCCCGGAAATTCTATATTCCCTGTTCAAGCCGTTGACGTCCCTGCCGGGAATCGGAACCCGCAATGCCAAATTGGTGGCCCGCATCGTGGGCGGCGAACACGTCGTCGATTTGCTCTGGCACCTGCCGAGCGGACTGATCGATCGCAGTTTCCAGCCCGAGATCAAGGACGCGCCGGCCGGCCGCGTCGCAACGCTGAGCATCAAGGTGGACCGCCACGTTCCCGCTCCCAACCGGCGTCTTCCCTATAAGGTTCTCTGTTCCGATCATACCGGCACGGCGGAGTTGGTATTTTTCCACGCCCGGCCCGAGTGGCTGGAGCAAGTTCTGCCGGTGGGCGAGGAGCGGGTGGTTTCGGGCAAGGTGGAGCATTACCGGGGCGTGGTGCAGATCACCCATCCCGACCATATCGGGCCGCTCGAGGATCGAGAGAGCCTGGCGGGGATCGAGCCGGTCTATCCCCTGACCCAGGGCCTTTCGCCGAAGACGCTGAACCGGGCCATGGCCGCGGCGCTGGATACGCTTCCCGATGTCGCCGAATGGCTGGATTCCGCGCATCTCGCCCGGGAGGGTTGGACGCCCTGGCGGGCGGCGTTGCGCGCGGTGCATCGGCCGGCCGGCCAGCACGACATCGATGCGCTGGCGGCGCCGCGCCGCCGGCTTGCCTATGACGAGTTGCTGGCCAATCAACTGGCGATGGCCTTGGTGCGGGCGCATATGCGCCGCCAAGGCGGGCGGGTGACCGCATCCGACGGCACGGCGCGGACCCGGGCCGAAGCCGCCCTGCCCTTCACCCTCACCGCCGGGCAGAACCAGGCGCTATCGGAAATCCTGGCGGATATGTCGTCGGATCGGCGCATGCTGCGGCTCCTGCAAGGGGATGTCGGCAGCGGCAAGACGGTGGTGGCGGCACTTGCCATGTTGGAGGCGGTCGGCGCCGGTCGCCAGGCGGCGGTGATGGCGCCGACCGAGATCCTCGCCCGCCAGCACTTCGCGGCGATAACGCCGGTGTTCGAGGCGGCGGGTGCCAAGGTGGCCTTGCTGACAGGGCGCAACAAGGGAGCGCCGCGCCGGCGCCTGTTGGAAGACCTCGCCGCGGGGCGGATCGACGCCCTTGTCGGCACCCACGCCCTGATCCAAGACGATGTGGCGTTCGCCGATCTTGCCCTGGTGGTGGTAGACGAACAGCACCGCTTTGGCGTCGCTCAGCGTTTGCAGATTGCCGCCAAAGGGCGGAGCACCGACGTACTGGTGATGACGGCGACACCGATTCCCCGGACCCTCACCCTGATGGCTTATGGCGATCTCGACATCTCGCGCCTCACGGAGAAACCCGCAGGGCGCAAACCTATCGACACGCGGACCCTGCCGCTGACCCGGCTGGACGAAGTTCTGGACGGTGTCGGCCGCGCCATCGGGTCCGGTCCCGACGGGGGCCGCCGGGTCTTCTGGGTTTGTCCCCTGGTGGCGGAATCGGAAGCCTTGGACCTCGCCGCGGCGGAGGAACGCTTCGGTGCGCTCGAGCGCCGATTCCCGGGCCGTGTCGGGCTGGTTCACGGGCGCATGAAAGGGCCCGAAAAGGATGCCGCCATGGCCGGCTTCGCCGAAGGCCGCACCGCGATCCTGGTCGCCACCACCGTCATCGAGGTGGGCGTCGATATCCCCGAGGCGACGGTGATGGTGATCGAACATGCCGAGCGTTTCGGTCTTGCCCAGCTTCACCAGTTGCGCGGGCGGATCGGCCGGGGGGCGGAGGCGTCGACCTGCCTGCTGCTCTATGGCGGCGGTATGACAGCGACGGCGCGCGAGCGGCTCAAGATCCTGCGCGAGACCGAGGACGGATTCCGGATCGCCGAAGAAGACCTTCGCCTGCGGGGCGCCGGCGAGATCTTAGGCACCCGACAGTCCGGCCTGCCTGCATTTCGCATCGCCGATATCGCGGCCCATGGTGATCTCATGGAGACTGCGCGGGATGATGCGGCCCTGATCTTGGAAAAGGACGGGGGCCTGACCTCGGCGCGCGGTGAGGCGCTCAGGGTGCTGCTCTATCTGTTTGAACGCGATGCGGCGGTGGCCTATGCCCGGTCGGGCTGATCGTCGTCGGCGCCGGCCGGTACCGTGGGTCGGCCCTTATTGCGTTCGCGCAGGATGTCGAGGTCCTCGAAGGTCTTGGCGGAAACGACGGGAGTGTTGCGCAGCGCCTCGGGCCGCCGATCGGTGGGCGTGACGATGCCGCCCGACATCACCATCTTGATGCCCTCCTCCACCGTCATGTCGAGCACGACCACATCCTCATTTGGGACGAACAGCAGGAAGCCGGAGGTCGGGTTCGGCGTTGTCGGCAGGAAGATGTTGAGGACCTTTTCCTTGGTCAGGTTCTGCACCTCCCCAAGGGTTTCGCCGGTCAGGAAGCCCAAGGCCCAGATGCCGCGGCGTGGATATTCCACCAAAACAACCTGTCGAAACGCGTCGGATTGGTGAGACAGGACCGTTTCGAACACCTGCTTGATGGTGGCATGGATGCCGCGGATGATCGGCATACGCTCCAGCATGCGTTCGGACATGCGCAGGAAACTGCGGCCCAGCAGATTGGCGGTCAGAGCACCAATCAGGATCAGCCCCAGCAATACGATGAGGAGGCCGGAGCCTGGAATGGTGAAGGGTAGATAGGTTTCCGGATGGTAGACGTCGGGCACCAGCGGCATCACCCGGTCGTCGATCCAGGTCACGAAGGCCCAGGACAACCACACCGTCAGGCCGATCGGCGCGGTGACGAGGATGCCCGCGATCAGGTAGTTGCGCAGGCGTTGGAGGACGCGTCTGCCGAAGGACGGGTGATACCCGCGTGGAGCGGAATCCGCGCCCTGCGGGGTATTCGTCTCGGTATCGTTCATGGCCGTGGCCCGCGTCGCTTCATGTCGGATCTGTTGCCGTCTGGTTCCGGATGCGCGGGTCCGTCGCCATAAGGCCCGGGAGGCAGGCGTCTGGCCCCGGTTCGGGCCGCCGCACCTCTCCAGACCCTAGTTGAGGTCGTAACGGCGGAAGTATTCGCCGTTAGAGAACTCCTCGAAAATCCCGATATCTGGATGATCGACGGGTTCGCCCGAATTGTCACGCTCCAGGTTGCGTTCCGCCACGTAAGTCCAGTGGTCGGCGCCATGGACCAGAATGTGGTACCAGGGCGCGTCCTTGGGCGGCCGGCTTCTGGCCATTTCCCGATACCAATCCGGTGAGCCCTGGTAGTCGGGATCGACATCCACGATGACGCCGCGATAGTCGAACAGTTTGTGATGGATCGGCTGGCCGACATGAAAACGGGCATATGACTTCTTCATGTGAGGACACTCCGGCGGGACCAGCAAGGCAGCATATTGCCTTCTAATGATCTACGGCATAACACGACAAAAGCACCTAAATTTCTTGTGGCGCAAGCTACCATCCGAGCGCAGCCAGGTAAAACGTTTTGGCATCCATTGGTTAATCGGAGCCGGGGCCGGGCGACGCGACGGGCGCCGTTAACCGATCGTTTACCCACCCCCTCCTACGTTTCGCTCAGGAGGGGTTTGCGATGCAAATCATTGCCTTGGGACGCATTTGTGCCATTGCTGTTCTACCGCTGCTCGCGCTTGGTGGGTGCTTGCTGGTCAAGGAGACGCCGACCCAGGTAGGCAAGACCGTGCGGGTCGACGAGCAGGGTCGCAAGGTGACCGTCTACCGGGTCTGCGAGCAGGAGCGTCTACCGCTGTCCATGGCCTCGCGCACCAAGTGTCACACCGAGAAGATCACCCAGACCTTCTGTTATCGGTCAATCGGCAAGATTGACTGCTACGACAAGCCTATTCCGGGCCGTGTTCCCCTGGAGGTCGGACGGTGATTCGGTCTGCCGCGACCGAGCCGAACCTGCGGCCGCGCCATCGTCCGGGCTGCCGCATCAGGTCAAGCACCCGGACGGTGCGCCCGCGGTCCCTAAAATCCGTACCCATTGCTCACCTAGCGATTACGAAACGAACCTCTGAATTGACCGGCTCCGAGGCCAAGGAGGAGCCGAAGACGCCTTGTTTCTGGATCGCTCAATACCTGTATCCCGGGCCGGACGGCGAGACCCGCCTGGTGGTACGAAAGATCCGCGCCAAGGACCGGGAAAGCGCCGAGGCAGTTGCCCTCAAAGGGGCCCCGGCCCAAGAGTTCTGCCTGACTTTGGTCCCCGAATCCGATGACCAGTTCCTCGGCCAAGTGCGTCACCGCGCGCTGGCAGCAAAGGCGCGTCGGTCCTAATACCCGCCCTTTTACCTTGTGTCGTCTTTAACCGGTCTTTTAGGGCTTGGGGCTAATTTGCTGCGCATGGAAGCGGACATCACTCCTTCGAGCAGTCATCCAGCGCCCGTGGACGCCCCGGCGCGGGGCGAGGTCTGCGCACCTGCGCGCTACGCCTTTATGGCGCTGGGCTGGCTCTGCGTCGCGCTGGGCATCCTCGGCCTGTTCCTGCCCCTGATGCCGACCACGGTGTTTCTGTTGATCGCCCTGTGGCTCTTTTCCAAGAGTTCGGTCCGGTTCCACCGCTGGCTTTACGACCACCCCCGCCTGGGCGGCCCGCTTCGGGCCTGGCATGCCCATCGCGCCATTCCGCTTCCTGCGAAACGCGCCGCCGTCGGCATGATGAGCCTGAGTTGGCTGATCGTCGTCCTTTTCGTTGCGGAGAGTTGGCTTCTTCCCTGTGCCCTCGCTCTGATTCTGACGCCGATCGCCGGTTATATCCTGCGCCGCCCGAGCCTGCCCGCCTGACCCAGCCACGGCCCGAATCTCTCGACATTGCCAAAGGGATCAGGACCGAATTGACCGCCGGCAGCGTCGCGGGTACTGACGCGGACGCGTCCCCGTTCCGACTAGGTAGATTTGCTGTAAAGGGCGCAGTCTCAAGGCTTAGCAACGCGCCGAGCGGCTCGGCTGCATAGCGCCGGATCTTCCCCCGCGACACTTCTTCTGGTTTGCCAGATGATATCTGCTAAGCTTTCGCGACCATGATCGGTTGAAGGAGGCGGCCATGAACGTCGAATCCGTGATCAACGCCAAGGGCAGTAGCGTCGTTACCGCCCGGCCCGAATTGCCGGTTGCCCAGGTTGCCAAGCTCTTGTCTGACGCCGGAATCGGCGCGGTGGTGATAAGCGCCGACAACGCCCGGGTCCTGGGAATCCTCTCCGAACGTGACATCGTCCGGGCCATTGCTGAGCAAGGCGATGCAGCCCTTGCGCTGCCCGCTTCGGACCTGATGACCCGGGACGTCGTGACCTGCGGGCCGACAGATCACGTTGCCGACCTGATGGGGACCATGACCGAAAAACGGATCCGCCATTTGCCGGTGGTTTCCGAAGGGACCTTGTCCGGGATCATTTCCATCGGTGACGTGGTGCGTTGCCGGGTTCAGGAGATCGAATCCGAGGCCGAGGCGCTCAGGACATACGTCACTCAAGGCTAAGCAGGCCGCCCCTTACGGCGTGTCTGATGAACCCGAGGATTTGTTCCGTGGGGTGGCTCGTGTTAGGGTTTGGCCAGTCGATCCACTGATGAAAGGCTTGTCCGATGCTGTACAGGTCGTTCTTGACGGCGATCTGCCTGGCGCTTGGTGTGGGGCTCATATCCATACCGTCCGCCCCGCTCCTCGCCAACAGCAGTGGCGAGTCGTTGGAGGGTCTTCCCACGCTCGATCCGGTTCAAATGGCTGGTTTCCGCAGCAAGCGATTCAAGCCCAGGTGGCACGGCATCTACATTGCCGAGCCGAAGCCCTCAAATGTGGGCAAGACGGCGCTGCCTCAATTCGGTGGCGACACCGCGCGGCCGTTCAATGGCGGCGGCGGTGCGTCGGCGCGTCTTCCGTTTTCCGGATTGCGCGCTCCTCAATCCGAGGCGCCCTAGGCTCCGGGCGATCTAGTCGGCAAGAACGAAGGCCAAATTCTCCCATGGGCGGGGCGCTATGAGTAACGTCGGGACGGACACAAGCACCAAGCCTAAGATCAAAACCGAGCGTCCGCGCCTGCACAAGGTGATCCTGCTTAACGACGATTACACGCCAAGGGAATTTGTGGTTCTGGTCTTGAAAGCGGTATTCCGCATGAGCGAGGAGCAGGCCAACCGTGTGATGATGACGGCGCATCGGCGGGGCGCCTGCGTGGTTGCTGTCTATACCCGCGACATTGCGGAAAGCAAGGCGAGCGAAGCGACGGAGTTGGCGCGCACCAAAGGCTATCCCCTGATGTTCACGACCGAACCGGAAGAATAACGCTGGATCGGCTCACGCC
>JAHEKA010000133.1 GCA_024638585.1 Rhodospirillales bacterium | reverse complement strand
CAATCTCTATATCGAGGTGATGCGCCACGGCCGGGCCGAGGAAGACCGCATCGAAGGGGCGCTGATCGACCTCGCCTATGCCCATGACCTTCCCCTGGTCGCCACCAACGAGGCGTTTTTTGCGGATGCCGAGATGTATGAGGCCCATGACGCGCTTCTCGCCATCGCCGCCGGCGCCCATGTGTCCGATCCTGACCGCCGCCGCCTCAATGCGGAGTACCGCTTCCGCTCGCCGGCGGAGATGAAGGCGCTGTTCGCCGATCTCCCCGAAGCCATCGCCAACACTCTGGTGATCGCCAGGCGCTGTGCCTATGCCTCGCCCGAACGGGCACCGATCCTGCCGCCCTTCGGTGACGGGGCGCATAGTGCCGCAGACGCGCTGCGCGCCCAGTCGCGTGACGGGCTGGAGGCGCGGCTCAAGACCGCGGTATGGACCGAAGAGATGGACGCCGCGGCGCGCGACGCGGCGGCCCAACCCTATCGCGACCGCCTGGAATTCGAGCTCGGCGTGATCGAGAGCATGGGCTTTCCGGGCTACTTCCTGATCGTCGCCGACTTCATCTGCTGGGCCAAGGAGCAGGGCATCCCGGTGGGGCCTGGGCGCGGGTCCGGTGCCGGTTCGGTGGTCGCCTGGTCGCTGACCATCACCGATCTCGATCCCTTGCGTTTCAGCCTGCTGTTCGAGCGCTTCCTGAACCCGGAACGCATTTCGATGCCGGACTTCGACATCGATTTCTGCCAGGACCGGCGCGACGAGGTCATCGCGTATGTCCAGGACAAGTACGGCACCGACAAGGTCGCCCAGATCATCACCTTCGGGAAACTCCAGGCCCGGGCGGTGCTGCGCGATGTCGGGCGCGTCTTGGGCCTGCCCTATGGCCAGGTCGACCGCATCTGCAAGCTGGTGCCGAACAATCCGGCCAGCCCGGTCACCCTGGCCCAGGCCATCGAGGGTGAGCCGCTCCTGCAGTCCATGCGGGACGAGGATGAGACGGTCGCCAAGTTGATGGATATCGCGCTCAAGCTTGAAGGGCTCTACCGCCACGCCTCGACCCATGCGGCGGGTGTCGTGATCGGCGACCGGCCGCTGTCGCAGCTGGCGCCGCTCTACCGCGATCCGCGCTCCGACATGCCGGTCACCCAGTTCTCCATGAAATACGTCGAAGCCGCGGGCCTGGTGAAATTCGATTTCCTCGGTCTCAAGACGCTGACCGTGCTGGCCGAGGCGATGAAGCTGGTGAACGCGCGGCGCAAGAGCGAAGGCGCGGCGGAACTCGCGCTCGAATCGCTGCCGCTCGACGATGCGCCCAGTTACGAGATGATGGCGCGGGGTGAGACCACCGGCGTGTTCCAGCTGGAAAGCTCCGGCATGCGCGACGTGCTGCGCAACATGCGGCCCGACTGTTTCGAGGACATCATCGCCCTGGTCGCCCTCTATCGGCCGGGGCCGATGGACAACATCCCGCGTTACATCGCCTGCAAGCATGGCCGGGAGGAACCCGATTACCTGCATCCGTCGCTGGAAGGCATCCTCAAGGAAACCTTCGGGGTGATGATCTACCAGGAACAGGTGATGGAGATCGCCCAGGTGCTGTCGGGCTATTCGCTGGGCGGTGCCGACATCCTGCGCCGCGCCATGGGCAAGAAGATCAAGTCGGAGATGGACGAGCAGCGCCAGACCTTTATCGACGGCGCGGTGGAGAAGGGGGTGGCGGCGAAGACGGCCGCGCACATCTTCGACCAGGTGGACAAGTTCGCGGGTTACGGTTTCAACAAGTCCCACGCCGCGGCCTACGCCCTGATCGCCTATCAGACCGCCTGGTTCAAGGCCAACTACCCGGTCGAGTTCATGGCCGCGTCGATGACTCTCGACATGGGCAATACCGACAAGCTCAATATCTTCCGCCAGGAGCTCGACCGCATCGGCATCAAACTGCTGGCGCCCGATGTGAACGCCTCCTTCGCCCGCTTCTCCGTCGAGGTTCTGGAGGACGGCGCCCGCGTCATCCGCTACGCGTTGGGTGCGGTCAAGGGGGTGGGGGCCGCCGCCATGGACATGCTGGTGGCCGAGCGCGAGGCGAACGGGCCGTTCACCGACCTGTTCCAGTTTGCCGAGCGCTGCGACCAGAAGGTGGTCAGCAAGCGTCAGATGGAAAGCCTGATCTGTGCCGGGGCGTTCGATCGGCTGAACGAAAACCGCGCCCAGACGCTCGCCGGGGTGGGGGAATTGACCCGCCGGGCCCAGGCGGCGGCAAGCGAACGGGCGAGCGGCCAGGGCAGCCTGTTCGGCGGCGGGGCACCGGAACAGGATGCCGGCCCCCGCCTGGCCGACGAACGGCCCTGGCCGGCCATGGAGCGCCTGCGCCGCGAGTTCGAGGCGATCGGTTTTTACCTCTCCGCCCATCCGCTGGACGCCTATGGCAGCCGGCTCGAGCGCTTGCACGTGGTGCGCGCCGCCGACCTGATGAGCCGCGTCGGCCCGGGCGGCGAGGACAAGCGCTTCCGGCTCGCCGGGACGGTGATTTCCAAGAAGGAGCGGACCTCCGCCCGGGGCAGCCGGTTTGCCTTCGTGCAGATGTCCGATCCGTCCGGCATGTATGAGATCACGGTGTTTTCCGAGGTTCTCGGTCGGGCCCGGGAACTCCTGGACGCCGGTGGCAACGTGCTGGTGAGCGCCGATGTGCGGCGCGAGGGCGAGGGGCTGCGCATTACCGCCCAGGGGATCGAGCCGCTGGATGACGCCATCGCCCATGCGGCCCCGGGGCTTAAGGTGACCGTGGGCAGTGCCGACGCCCTCCCGCCGTTGCGTGAGGCGCTTTCCGCCAGCAGGGGGGGCCGTGGAGAGGTGAGCCTGATCCTCAATACCGAGCCCGGCCGGGAGGTCGAAATCGCGGTCGAGGGGCGTTTTTCGGTCTCGCCAGCGGTGCTGATGGACCTCAGATCGGTGCCCGGGATCTCCGAGGTGCGCGAGATCTAGGCCCCGCGCCATCGGGGAAAGGCGCAAATCGCCCCGATAATCCTTGCAAATCCAGCCGCTTGGCGGTATTCAACCGGCCATTCAATCTCGCACGCGGGACTGCGGTGGCATGTGTTGTGCCGCCGATCCGGTGTCCGGCCTGGGCCGGGCTCACCCCGCGGAGGCACAACCGGAGAAAGAAACCATGGCGATTCCCACGTTCACCATGCGTCAGCTGCTGGAAGCTGGCGTTCATTTCGGCCACCGTACCGGCCGTTGGAACCCCAAAATGGGCCCCTATATTTTCGGGGAACGTAACGGGGTTCATATCATCGATCTGCAACAGACCGTCCCCATGCTGTACGCCGCCCTCAAATCGGTGCGCGATATCGTATCCAACGGCGGGCGCGTGCTGTTCGTCGGCACCAAGCACCAGGCGGCGGCCAAGGTCGCCGAAGCGGGCCAGCGTTGCGGCCAGTACTATGTCAATCACCGCTGGCTCGGCGGCATGATGACCAACTGGAACACCGTGACGGCCTCGGTCAAGCGCTTGAAAGTCCTCGAAGAACAGCTGGCTGGCGATGAGGGCGCGACGGGCCTGACCAAGAAGGAGTTGCTGCAGCTGACCCGGGAGAAGGAAAAGCTCGACCGCGCCTTGGGCGGAATCAAGGATATGGGCGCGTTGCCGGACATCCTGTTCGTGATCGACACCAATAAGGAAGATATCGCCGTATCCGAGGCCAAGAAGCTTGGCATTCCGGTGGTCGCCGTGGTCGACAGCAATTCGGATCCGGCAAAAATCGATTTCCCGATCCCCGGCAACGACGATGCCATCAGGGCCATCACCCTGTATTGCGACCTGATGGCCGATGCCGTGCTCGACGGCATCCAGGAAGAGTTGACCTCGCGCGGGGTCGATGTCGGCGCCGCCGCCGAAGCCCCGGTCGAGGATCTGGCCGCAATCGAGGCCGCAGCCGAAGCAACGCCAGCTGCAGCCGAGGCGACCCCCGAGGCCGCCCCTCAGGCGCCGGAAACACCGGCCGCGGAGCCGGCTGCCGCGCCGGCCGCCGAGGGGGCCGCAGATGGCGCCGCCGAGGGGGAATCGAAAGGCGCATAAAATTGCCTTAATTCAAAGTGATAGAAGACGTCTCTAAGGTAAGGAACAAAGAAAATGGCTGAGATCACAGCGGCTCTCGTCAAGGAATTGCGGGACAAAAGCGGCGCCGGAATGATGGACTGCAAGACGGCGCTCACGGAATCCGGGGGCGATATGGAGGCCGCGGTCGATTGGCTTCGCACCAAGGGGCTGGCGGCGGCCAGCAAGAAGGCGGGCCGCGTCGCCGCCGAAGGTCTGGTCGGCTGCGCCGTTGCCGATGGTAAGGGCGTGGTGGTCGAGGTCAATTCCGAGACCGATTTCGTGGCCCGGAACGAGGATTTCCAGAAATTCGTCGCCGCCGTGGCGGACGCGGCCTTGACGGTCGATGGCGATCTCGAGCGGCTTATGTCGGCCGAGATGCCGGGCGCCGGCAAGCCGGTCGCCGATGCCTTGACCGATATGGTGGCGACCATCGGTGAGAACATGACGCTGCGCCGCTGTCAGGGCCTTGCCGTCGGCGACGGCGTGGTGGCGAGCTACGTTCATGCCGCGGCCGCCCCGGGCCTGGGGCGGATCGGCGTCCTGGTGGCGCTGGAATCCGGCGGCGACAAGGACAAGCTTGCGGCACTGGGCAAGCAGCTTGCCATGCACGTGGCAGCGACCAATCCGCAATCGATCACGGTGGACAGCCTTGATCCCGCGGCGGTCGACCGCGAGCGCGCGGTGCTGACGGAACAAGCCCAGGATTCCGGGCGCCCCGACGACATTATTGCCAAGATGGTCGAGGGCCGGTTGCGGAAGTTCTATGAAGAAGTGGTGCTGGCCGAGCAGACCTTTGTGATCGACAACGAGACCAAGATCGCCAAGGTGCTGGAGCAAGCCGCAAAGGATGTTGGCGCTCCGGTTGCCGTTGGCGGCTTCGTCCGCTTTGCCTTGGGCGAAGGCGTCGAGCGCGAGGAGAAGGATTTTGCCGCGGAGGTTGCGGAACAGCTGGGCGGCTGATCCCGCCCCACCCGGATCCCGCGGCCCCAAGCCATGTCCGACACCGTCCCCTATCGCCGTGTACTCCTGAAACTCTCAGGTGAGGCCCTGATGGGCGACCAGGAGTATGGCTTGGAGCCGGAGACGCTGCAGCGCGTCGCCCAGGAGATCCACGCGGTCCACGCCAAGGGCATCCAGATCGGCGTAGTCGTCGGCGGCGGCAATATCTTTCGCGGCATCAGCGGGGCAAGCCAGGGGATCGAACGCGCCAGCGCCGATTTCATGGGGATGCTGGCCACCGTGATGAATGCCATCGCCATGCAGAACGTGCTGGAATCGCTGGGCACGACCACCCGGGTGCTGTCGGCCATCTCCATGCGCGAAGTCTGCGAGCCCTATATCCGCCGCCGCGCCATTCGCCACCTGGAGAACGGACATATCGTGATCTGCGCGGCGGGGACCGGAAATCCCTATTTCACCACCGACACGGCGGCCGCGCTCAGGGCCGCGGAGCTCGGCTGCGACGCCCTTCTCAAGGCGACGCAGGTGGATGGGGTCTATTCGTCGGACCCCAAGATTGATGCCGGGGCGGAGCGGTATGAGGCGCTGAGTTTCCACGATGTGCTGGCCCGCGACCTCAAGGTCATGGACGCTTCGGCGATCTCTCTCGCCCGGGAAAATAACATTCCGATTCTCGTTTTTTCGGTCCACAATTCCGGTGCGCTGGACGATGTGGTTCACGGCCGTGGCCGTTTCACCGTGATCAACGAAAAAGGCGAGAACCGAGGAGGTTGAAGATGGCTGATCCGGATATCGACGATATCAAGCGCCGCATGGAGGGCGCGGTTTCGGTTTTGGATGAGGAATTCGGTGGCCTGCGCACGGGCCGGGCGTCGGTCAGCCTGCTGGACCGCATCGTGGTCAATGCCTATGGCTCGGAGATGCCCTTGAACCAGGTGGCCACGGTGAGCGTTCCCGAAGCGCGCCTGCTGTTGGTCAACGTCTGGGACAAGGGCAATGTCCAGGCCGTCGAGCGGGCGATCCGGGAATCCGATCTCGGCCTTAACCCGGCGACCGAGGGTCAGGTGCTGCGGGTCCCCATCCCCGAGTTGAGCGCGGAGCGCCGCGAGGAGATGGTCAAGATCGCCCACCGTTTTGCGGAACAGGCCCGGGTTTCGGTCCGCAACGTGCGGCGCGACGGCATGGATCAGCTCAAGAAGATGGAAAGGGACGGTGACCTCTCCAAGGACGAGCATCACGTCTGGGGCGAGGAAATCCAGGAACTGACAGACGGTTTCATCAAGCGCATCGACAGCACCCTGACCGAGAAGGAAGCCGAAGTCCGGCAGATCTGAGCCATGGAACGCGATGCCGAACCGGCCCCCACGCCGCCAAAGCATGTCGCCATCATCATGGATGGCAACGGCCGCTGGGCCGAAGCGCGTGGCCAACCGCGGACCGTGGGCCATCGGGAAGGCGCCAACGCGGTGCGGCGCACGGTGG
>JAHEKA010000132.1 GCA_024638585.1 Rhodospirillales bacterium | reverse complement strand
CGCCCAGACCCGGACGGGTAAGCAGGTGCTGAATGTGCGGGGCGACATCGAGGCCCAGGTTTGCGCCCCGCTGGTGGGTGACCATGTGGCGGTGGTCGGCGAGAATCGCAAGCTTCTGGTGTTTGCGGCGGACGACCTGCCGGAGATGACCCGGGGCCGGGGCGTCAAGCTCCAGTCCTATCGCGACGGCGGGCTCTCGGACCTCACGACCTTCGATCTGAAGGCGGGGCTTTCTTGGAGATCGGGCGAACGGACGCGGACGGAAACCGATCTCAAGGCATGGATCGGCAAGCGCGCCCAGGCGGGCCGGCTGCCGCCCAAGGGCTTCCCCCGGTCCAACAAATTCTCCTGAGTACCGCCGCGACCGAAGCGGGCAGGGGCGAGGGCGGTTAGATGCGCTACCCCGTAGCCCGGTCGAGCGCCGCGGGACCGGTGGGAACCCTGCGGTTCGCCAAACGCGCCGACATGAAGGCGATGGCCTCATCGACGGTTGCTCGCGCCATTGGCGGCTCGGTGCCGAAGGTCTTTTCGTAGCGGGTAAGCAGACGCTGGAATCGGATCTCTTTGAGCAAATCCATCGGTCGGTCCTTTCGACAAATTCACACCAAAGTCATCGGGTGCATTCCTGGGCGGAACGCCGTGTTTGCGCAAAAAAATCTAGGGAGGCCGCAGGGGTCTTCAAGGGGCGGGCAGCAATTTTTCGTTGGCCGGCTCTCGGAGTAATCGCAGTTAATCCATTGATATTCATTGATAAAAAATTTCCGCCTCCAACCCCTTGACGGAAGATATCGAGGCCCCAGATAAAACCTGCCGGGGCGCCGCGACGCGGGCCCGGCACCTGCGGCCAAGCCCCGCGGCGAACGTCCGGGGCCGGCTGAAACGATCAACGTTTTGCATTGCTTCAAGGAGGATGTGGGACAATGGTTGGATTCGATTTCTCTCCCTATTACCGGACAACCGTCGGCTTTGA
This sequence comes from Rhodospirillales bacterium, assembly GCA_024638585.1. Classification (GTDB taxonomy): domain Bacteria; phylum Pseudomonadota; class Alphaproteobacteria; order SMXQ01; family SMXQ01; genus SMXQ01. Next base: position 5,592 of record JAHEKA010000132.1, on the reverse strand, counting down.
TCGCATGGCCCGCGCGTTGGAAAACGCCGCCGCGATGCGCAAAGGTGACGACGGCTTCCCGCCTTACGACGTCGAGACGGTTGGCGAGGACCATTATCGCCTTACCTTTGCGGTCGCGGGCTTCACCGAGGAGGAGCTTTTCATCGAGGTTCGCGACGACACGCTGTATGTGGCCGGCAAGCACAAGCCAGAAGAGGCGGAGTCCGAGTATCTCTATCGCGGGATCGCCGGTCAGTCGTTCAGCAAGCAGTTCCGTCTCGCCGACTACGTCGAGGTGGAAAGCGCTCGGCTGGAAAACGGATTGCTGACGATCGATCTCGTCCGCGAAATCCCAGAGGCCATGAAACCCCGCAAGATCGAAATTAAGGGCGGGACGCCCAAAGCGATCAAGTCGAAGGTCAAGAGCCTACTGAAATCCGACAAGGACGCGGCCTAGTCACGGGTTCAGGTGCGCCGGGAACCCGGCGCACCTTCCTTACGTTCATTCGAGCGACGTGACCGGCTTGATGCAGCCGGCGGGCCCGTTCGTTCGCCCCGGATAAATTCCGACGCAGCAGAGGATAAGATCATGAGACCCTTGAGATTGACGACCCTCCTTTTTGCCGCGGTGATGTTCGCCTTACCGGCGGTTGCCGCCCCGGCACCGGCAGTACTGCCTAATGTGGGAGGCATTCCGACCCTTGCTCCCCTGCTGGAGAAGGTGACCCCGGCGGTGGTCAATATTGCCGTCAAATCCCGGGCCCCGGAGCGCGAGAATCCTCTGCTCAACGATCCGTTTTTCCGCTTCTTTTTCGATGGTTCGGAACAGGCACGGCCCCAGCCGCAAATCAGCGCCGGGTCCGGCGTCATCGTCGATGCCGAAAAGGGCTATGTGCTGACCAATCACCACGTGATTGCCAATGCCGAAGAGATCTTGGTGACCCTCAAGGACCGGCGCAGTTTCCAGGCCAAGCTGATCGGCAGTGACAAAGGGACCGACATCGCCTTGTTGCAGATCAAGGCCGACCGGCTGACTGCTGTTCCGATCGGCGAGTCGGACAAGCTCAAGGTCGGCGATTTCGTCGTGGCGATCGGTAATCCCTTCGGCATCGGACAGACCGTGACCTCGGGAATCGTCAGCGCGTTGGGGCGCAGCGGTTTGAACATCGAAGGCTATGAGGATTTCATCCAGACCGATGCGTCCATCAATCCCGGCAATTCCGGCGGCGCCTTGATCGATCTGCGCGGCCAACTGATTGGCATCAACACCGCAATCATCGGACCGGCGGGGGGCAATGTCGGCATCGGTTTCGCGGTGCCCTCCCAGATGGCCCGGGCGGTGATGGGACAGCTCTTGCGTTATGGTGAGGTCCGCCGCGGCCGTCTCGGCGTCTCGATCCAGGATGTGACGCCGCGCATTGCCGAAGCCTTGTCCTTGACCGATTCTCGGGGCGCCATCGTCTCCCGGGTCGAGCCCGGCAGCGCCGCCGCCGCGGCAGGGCTCAAGGCCGGCGATGTCATCGTGGCGGTGAACGGCCGGGCCCTTCGGAGCTCGACCGATTTCCGCAACCGCATCGGGCTGACGCCCGTCGGCGAAGAGGTGACGTTGGCGGTGATCCGGGACGGCAATCGGATCACGGTGCGCGTCAAGTTGAAGGGTGACAGCAAGGCGCGGCTGAAGGCGGCGCCGGGCCTGTCGAAATTGGATGGCGCCGAGTTCGAAAATCTCGGCCGCGATCATCCCTATTTCGGGCAGCTTGAGGGAGTTCTGGTGGCCCGGTCGGCACCCGGCAGCAGGGCGTGGCGCAACGGTTTGCGGAAAGGAGACGTGATCGTCGGCGTAAATCGCAGGGCGGTGCGCACCACCGAGGAGCTTCGCACCGCGCTCAAGGGTGGGACAGGCGTGATTGCCCTCAATGTGCTGCGCGGCGGAACGGGACTGTTCATCGTCGTCCAGTGACGATGGCGTGATGACATAAAACGCTGGTTGGGGCGCCTAGGACGGAACCCGTTTCCCGGGCGCGTGACGGTCAGTGCACGCGGAATTCGCTGCCCACCAATTCCAGCTCGATCGGCGTAATCAGCTGTTTGCTGGCGACCCGGACCTGATGGATGGGTCCGTCCAGGTTCTGCTGCCAAAAATCCAGGAAACGGTGCAGTTCCGGGAACTTCGGCGCCAGGTCGTATTCCTGCCAAATGTAGCTCTGCAACAGGGTTTGATAGTCCGGCATTCGGTAGATGATTTCCGCCGTGGTCAATCGGTAGCCCTGGAGCTGCTTCTCCAAATTCTCGTGACCGCGTCTCCGCCTGCGTCCGTTTCTCATCCTGTTCGTCCTTGCCTAGACAAAACACTGCGCGGCCGATCGGTTGGGCGCCTGAAAATTGCAGCACAGGTTGGTTAACGAATCAATAAAATCAGGCCTTTAGCAGCCAACAGCGATGAGTGCTGATGGCGCGATGGCGTGCTTCTTGGCGCCCACCAAAGGGCACAAAGCCTCGGATCTTGCGGCGTGCCGCTGCTCTAGGACTTGCCGCGCATGATGGCGTGGCGCATGTCGAGGAAGCCCTGATCAGAAAGCCGCGACCACGAGATCGCCTCCTCGCGGAAGGCGCGGAACGATTGGTAGGTCCGCTTGGTCAGATCGTCGGCCCCTTCGAGTTCCGCCAGTACGTCCGCCGCGGCCTTGCCCAGCGCCGTGACGACATCGTCGGGGAAGCGCCTGAGGATCACGCCGTGCTGCTCGATCAGGGTCTTCAACGCCGCCCCGTTGCGGCGGTTGAATTCGCCCAGCATCGCCTCCGCCTCGGCCCGGCAGGCACTGGAGACCACCGCTTGAAGATGTGCGGGCAGGGCCTCGTATTTTGCCTTGTTGACAAAGCATTCGATGCCGGTGCCGGGTTCATGGAAGCCTGGCCAGTAGTAGTTCTTGGCAATCTTATGGAAGCCGAAGGCGAGATCGTTCCAGGGCCCGACCCATTCGGTGGCGTCGATGCGGCCGGAGGTCAGGGCCGTGAAGATTTCCCCGCCCGGCAGGCTTTCGGCGGTGGCGCCGACGCGCCTGAGCACTTCTCCGCCAAGGCCCGGCATGCGCATCTTGAGACCCTTGAAATCCTCCATCGATTTGATTTCATTCTTGAACCACCCGCCCATCTGAACCCCGGTGTTGCCCGCCAGGAAGGGCTTCAGGCCGAAATTGGCGTAACCTTCGTCCCATAGCGCCTGGCCGCCGCCGTAATGGATCCAGGCGGACAGCTCCTGCGCGGTCAGGCCGAAGGGGACGGCTGCGAAAAAGTTGAAGGACTTCGCTTTTCCCTGCCAGTAATACGATGCCGCGTGGCCCATCTCGACCGATCCCTGGGACACCGCATCGAAGGAACCGAAGGCGGGAACCACGGTGCCCGCCGCCGCCACCTTGACGGTTAGTTCGCCGCCGCTCATGGCGGTGATTCGTTGCGCCAGGCGTTCGGCCGAGGTGCCGAGACCGGGGAACTTCTCCGGCCAGGTCGTGACCATGGTCCAGTTGAATTTCTGCCGGCTTTTCGCGGCGCCCGCCGGACCGTCTTTCTGTCCCGCCTTCAACAGATAGCCGCCGGCACCCCCCAGCACCATGCCGGTGGCCGCGCCGGTCAGAAAAAAATCGCGTCTGTTCATTGTTCTGCCCCCGTCTGTTTGAAGTCAGTGAGTCTGCGTCGAAGCCTCTTTCCCGACCAGGGTCAGGATATTGCCGTTCCCATCTTCGAAATGCGCGAGCCAGCCCCCCCAAGGTTGGCGCTCGGGTGGACCGGTGAATTCTACGCCCTTTGCCGAAAGCGATTCGTAGCTTGCGTCGATATCGTCGACATCAAACGAGCAGCCCACGAAGCGGCCTACAAGTGCCCGGTCGTCAGCAGGGGCGTCTGCGTCAACGGATTCGATGATAAGTTCGATTCCAACATCGAAGCCCATCGCCGAACCTCCGTCCCATTTAATCGTGAAGCCGAGTACATCACGGTAGAACCGCCGAGCGACCTCCGGATCATCGACAAAGACGCGAACGCAATTGAGTTTCATCGATCATGCCCCCGATCGAAAATTTGTCGCCTGGAGCTCGATGGGAATATTCGGGAATTTGGCAGTCCGGATCACGACACGCGCTCCTCCACCGGAGGGTGGATCTTAGGTGTCAGCGGCCGCCAACCGTCCGCACCCAGCACCTCAAGCGGCCTGAACCGGGACTTGTAGTTCATCTTGGCGTAGCCCTCAATCCAGTAGCCGAGATAGAGATACGGCAGGCCGCAGCGGGTGGCCTCGTCGATCAGCCACAGGATCATGTAGGTGCCGAGCGCGCGCTTGGCCGCTGCCGGATCGAAGAAGCTGTAAACGGCTGAAAACCCGTCTGCGGTCTCGTCGCTCAGGACCATGGCCAGAAGGTCGCCGTCCGGATCGCGAAACTCCGTCATCAAGGTCTCGACCGGGCTGGTTTCCAACATCGCCCGGTACTCGACGAAGGACATGCGATCCATGCCGCCACCCGGATGGCGCCGGGACTGGTAGCGCGCGAACACACCGTATTGTTCCGTGCTCGCCTGGGCCGGTCCGGACTCAATGATGAGGTCGCGGTTGGCGCGGGCCACCCGGGCGAGCGAACGGCTCGGGGTGAACTCATGGGTCCGCACGCGTACCGGCTGGCAGGCGTCGCAGCTGGGGCAGGCAGGGCGATACATGAAATTGTGGCTGCGCCGGAAGCCAGCCTGGATGCCGGCGGAATAGAGCGCCTGGGGATCCGGGCCGGCCAGCTCCGTCGCGATGACGCGCTCGCTCTGTCCCGACAGATAGGGGCAGGGCCTGAGCGGTGAGGCGTGAAGCGGATGGGGCCGGCGATCCATGGGCCCATTATGCAGCGATAGCCCGATGCGGGGCAATCACCGGGCCGGGGCCGGTCGTCCTAACGGGCGGGTGCGTCTTTTTTCGGAATGACCTTCTGCAACTTCGCGCCCTTGACCACCGGTGGCGGCGGCACGTCCGCACGCTTGACCGGCAGCCTGCGCCGATTGGCGACTTTCGGCGGAGGCCGGTTGTCGCGCAGCAGGGTGATGGAGATCCGCCGGTTGCGGGGGTTCTTGGGGTCTTTGACGAGCAAGGGCTCGGTCGCGGCCTTGCCGACCACCCGGGAGAAACGGTTCTTGGGAACGCCGAACTTGGCCAGTTCACGGCGCGCGGCGTGGGCCCGGTCGGTCGATAGTTCCCAGTTGGAATAGCTGGCGCCCCTGGCGTAGGGCGTCGAATCGGTATGGCCCGCGAGCATGATCTTGTTGGGCAGCTTGGCGATGGAATGGGCCACGACCTCGATAAGCTGGCGGGTGTGTTGGTACGGGACCGAGGAGCCGCGCGCGAACATCGAGGTCTTGGCCCGATCGATGATTTGGATGCGGAGCCCTTCCTCGGTGGATTCGAGGAGCAGATGTTTGGCCAGCTTGCGCAGCCCAGGCAGGGTCTCCAGGCTCCTCCGGATCGCTTCTTCGGCCTGCTTGAACGCCTGGTCCTCACGCTTGCGGATCATCGCCTTGAGGTCTGCTTCGCTGGGTTGGCTGCCCTGTTCCTTACCGGCCTTGTCCGCGCCCTGGCCCTCAGGC
>JAHEKA010000131.1 GCA_024638585.1 Rhodospirillales bacterium | reverse complement strand
CGTCGGCGATCACCCGCCCCTCGCGCAGCGCAATCACCACCTTGAGGCCCCGGGCCGAGGTGCCGGCGCGGTGGTAGTTGAGCTTGACGCCCGGATAGCGTTGCTTGAACGCCTCGGTGATTCCCAGGAACTGGCGGTCGCGCCAGGTTCCGAGGATGATCACACCGTCTTCCTTCTTTGCACCTTCAAGCCAGGCGTTCGGTATATCAAGCTCGGCATCGAGCCCCTTCATGATCGAAGCATCCAGCTTGAGCTTGGCCAGTGCCGCCTGGGTCGCCTTGGGCAGGTCGGCGGCGCCGGCCGCAGCCCCGACCGCGAGGCTCAATCCGACAGCCGCGGCCGTAGCGTAGATCTGTTTCTGCATGACGCGTTCCTTTCCATCCCTGTAGAGTATTTTTTTGAAACCTGTTTCAGGATCGCTCAGGTCTTCAGGACCTTATCGCCTGCGTATAGGCCCATTTCTTCGTTGCGGTTGTCCTTGCCGCGCTCCAGAACCTCGGCCGCCTCCTCGGCGGTCGGATAGCGGGCTTCGACCTCGACCCGGTATTCATCGGGGTCCAGGAAGAACCAGTTGACGTAGCCCATCTCGCGACGGTGTCCCACCGGGCCTTCCACCTTGATCCCAAGCGACTTGATATATTCCACGGTTTCCTCGGCCTTTTCCGGCACCACCTGATACGACCAATGGATGGCATGGGGAATCTTGATGCGCGGTTGATCGGGCGGCCATTTGATGATCGAAAGGCCGAATTCCCCGATGTAAAGCTTCATCAGCGGATTCTTCGATTCGTCGTTGCGCCAGGCGAGCCGGGCACCGAAAACCTTGGTGTAAAATTCGGCGGTGCGGTCGAGATCGTCTACATAAAAGCCGGAGTGGCTGATACCGGTAATGGCGTCTTGGATCGAGTTGTCGTCCATGGTTACCTCCGTATCGGAAATTTTTCCCATTCCCTGTTCTGTCGATTTGGGTGAGTGCCAACCTATCATGGGACGGGCTTGAGGCACAGGGCCGCGGCAGGGGCCTGCCCCCTTTCCCGCAAGCCACACAACGCATAGGATGGCGCAAAAGCACGGGAGGAATGGAAACACCATGGCCGACATCGTATTCGGATTCGGCGCGTCTCACGGACCGCTGCTGTCGACACCGCCTGAGCGCTGGGACCTGCGCGCCGCAGACGATCGCAAGAACCCTGCGCATCCGTTTCGAGGCAAGGTCTACAATTTCCAAGACCTGGCCGACCTGCGGCAGGACGAGAAAGACTTTCACGCGGAAATGTCGCTGGAGATGCGCCAGAAGCGCCACGAGCGCAACCAGGCCGCGCTCGACCAGCTGGCCGACAAGCTGGCCGAGGTCGACCCCGATATCGTCGTCGTCGTCGGCGACGATCAGCATGAGTGGTTTCTCAATGAGGTCCAACCGTCCTTCACGGTCTTTTGTGGCGATCAGGTGATCAATGCCGGCTTGACGGAGGAACGGTTGAAGGCCAAATCGCCGGGCATCCAACTGGCGATGAAGGGGTACTTTCCGCCCGAGGATCACGTCTATCCGGTGCCTAAGGAGCTGGCAGAGGCCATCGTCGAAGGCGCCATCGCCGACGAATTCGACATTGCCGTATCCATCGAACAGCCGACCGGGCCGCGCGGTGTCATCGGGATCGGCCACGCGTTTGGCTTCATTTGTCGGCGAATCCTGCGCGACCGGCCAGTCCCCATCGTGCCGATCCTGCTCAACACCTATTTCCCACCCAACCAGCCGACACCGAAGCGATGCTACCAATTGGGCCGCTCCATCGGGCGTGCGATCGCGGGCTGGAAGGGCCCGGGGGCGGACAAGCGGGTCGCGGTCTGCGCCTCGGGCGGGATCAGCCATTTCGTGGTCGACGAGGATTTCGACGAACGCATGCTGACGGCGATGAAGAACCGCGACACCGACACCATCTTCGCAGAGCCGGACATCGTCTTCCGTTCCGGCACGTCGGAAACCAAGAACTGGATCACCGTGGCCGGCATCCTGTCCGAAACGGATCTTCAGATGAACCTGATCGATTACGTCCCGGCCTACCGGTCCGAGGCCGGAACCGGTTGCGGCATGGCCTTCGCCAGCTGGGAATAGGACGCAGGGGCCTCTTCCGTTACTGTTCCATCACCTGGGGCGGGAACAGCTCTTCCATCGTCATGAGACGCGGCGTCAGGCCCTGCTCAAAGGAGTACTGGGCGATGGTCTCGAGCACCTTTCGGTTGGCCTTAATCCCATGACGCACCAGGGGTGTCTCGACGGCCTTGCGATACTCCCTGGGGATGAGGCCGGTCTCCAGGTGATAGTGCACCGCTTCCATGCGTGCCTTTTCGGCCATCTCGTTGGCCTTCTCGAACGCCTTGAAGAGGTTCAGCACCGCCCAGGAATGGCGTTCCGCGATCTCGCGCTTGATGACCATGCCGTGGTTGATGGGATAGATGCCGGTCTTCTCAAAATACCGCACGCCTTCGGCATGGGGATCGGCATAGAGAAACTTGAAATCAGGATGATTGAAGAGATCCAATGTCGAGCGGTCGACCAGGTTATCGGTATTCACGAGGTACCTGATCGCCCCATCCAGCTTCCCCTCCAGGAGCATCTCCCCCATGTTGGTGTCGTTGGGGATATAGGACAGTTTCACGTCATCGGGCGGTTTGAAGCCGGTCGCCGAGCCGTGGCTGTGATCGTCGTTGCGCTCCATCCAGAATTCCATGTCGCGGGGATGGACATCGTATTCGTGCTGCAAATGCCCTCGGGTCCAGAGCGCTGCGGTTTGGGCGTATTCGGGCACGCCCATCTTCTTGCCCTTGAGGTCGGCGGGCACCTCGATGCCCCGGTCCTTCCGGACCAGGATTCCGAACTGATACATCCGCCGCGTGGTGAACACGGGAATCGGGACCCAGCGGTCGTCGCCGCCCGCCACCGCCATCAACAGCTCGGACATGGACATTTCAGAGATATCAAAATCGCCAAAATGGAGCTGGCGCCAGAACAGCTCAGAGGCATGCACGCAGGTGGGAATCAACTCAATCCCATCGGGTTTGACGGTCCCGTTGAGAACCGCGCGGGTGCGCGGGTTGTCGGCCATGCCGATGCTCAGTTGCAGATCCATGTTCGGCCTTTCGGGATGGGACTTATTCAGCGGCTGACTTGCCGGCAAGGAGCCGGCGGCAAAAACCCGGCCCGTCCTCATTGTCCTCGATAAATGTCGAAGTGCAAATGAAGTCGGCGAACAGGCCCTCGGCGTTGTCACGGATCAGTCCCGGCGCCTCGTTGCCCGCCTCCACCTGTTTGATCGCATTGATCAGCGTGCGGCGCGCCGCCGTGATGACGATGTCGGAGGAACCCAGATTCTCTTTCGTACGGTCACGGATGGCACCCTGGGTCTCAATGGCGAAGGCGTCTTGCGCCGGAAAATACTCTCCCATGCCGCAGAAGCTGCCCTCGTCCTTCATTTCGTCGCGGTCCTGCAGATAACGGTTTTCCGCGCGCCGCACGTGGCGCAAATCGGCCCCCACATTTTCCGCGCGGAAGGCACGCAAGGTCTCCTTGTCGAGCGGCTCCGAATGCCGATAGAAAAATTCGAAGGCGTGATGGCTGACGTCATCCCGGGGGACATACCAGCGCCCCTGATAGCCGACCTCGCCGGTCGATGTCGAAGGCGTCGCGCCGCAGGGATAGACGTAATTGTTGACCCGCAGATACTTCTTCCCATTGGGCGAATTGTGCAGGGCATAGATCCGCATGCCGTAGCTGGCGTTCTCGGTGCTGATATCGGGCGGCTCAACGCCGCGGAGCTTGCGCACGTCATTGCCCGATCGAATACTGACCGTGCCGACCGGCCGGCGATGCAGATAGGTCGTATGCGCGGGGTCGAGCACGCTCTCCAAGCCCTGCAGCCAGTTGCACATTTGGATGGTGCGGAATGCCAGGCGATTGGGTTCGGGCGCCGTCAGGAACTGGAAATCCGGGATCATCGGCGCGGCGCCTTCGCCCATGAACGCCCAGATGACGCCGCCCTTCTCCTCAACCGGATAGGCGGTATTGCGGACCTTGTCGCAGAACTTGCGGCCTTCCGGCTCGGCCGGCTGGTCGATGCAGTTGCCGTCGCGATCGAACAGCCAGCCGTGATAGAGGCAGCGCAAGCCGCCGTCCTCGACCCGGCCATAGGAGAGATCGGTGCCCCGGTGCGGACAGAACTGCCCGATCAGGCCGAGCCTGTCCTGATCGTCGCGAAACAGGACAAGGTCTTCGCTCATGACACGGATCGGCAAGGGATCGCCGCCGATCGGCATTTCCTCCGCCGCGGCGATGGGCTGCCAGTAGCTCCTGAGCAAGCGCCCACCGGGCGTGCCCGGGCCGGTCCGGGTGAGCAAGTCGTTATCCGCCGTGGACAGCATGTGTCATTCCCTCCGCTCCGATTCCGGGCGAATCCGCGCGGTTCGGATAGCGTTCTCCGCCGGCAAGTCAAACGAGCCGTTCAGCAATGATAGGCGGGTTGGCGGCGCCTGCACAAGCGGAGGGGAGAAGGACGGAGCCGGGGGAATGGGGCGAGTGATGGGAATCGAACCCACGACCTCCAGATCCACAATCGAAAAAATGGGGTTTTCACGGGGCTTCGATAGGTCGCATGAAGTGACACCCCCCACCCTCTAAAAGCCTTGATTTCCCTGACTTTCGGGCTTATTTAAGCTGCATATGGCAGCAACGGGCTGCACACGGTAGCAGCGCCAAATCCTTTCCCAATCCTTTCCCAAGGCGGCGGCGTTCACTTTCAGATAAGCGATCACGAGGTGGAAATATGGACGCGATCAAGGCCGCAGCGGACGTGAAAATCAAGACCGCAGAGGACGCGAAAAAGGTGACCGTCAAAGACGGTCAAAGCCGCACCGATTTCACCGATGCCAAGCAGCCTGGACTGGTCCTGCGGGTGAGTTCCAGCGGTCGGAAAACATGGACCGTCGCCTATTGGTCGCGGCAGGGTGCAGGCGCAATGCGTCGCATGACCGTTGGCGAATTTCCGGCGATGTCATTGGCAAAGGCGCGCGACAAGGCCCGGTCGATTATCGGACAGGCGGCGAAGGGGGAAGACCCGCAGGCCGCGAAGGTCGAGAAGCGCAAGGCCGCGAAAGCGGAAGCCGAACAGGCACCGGCCCGCACCTTCGCAGCCGTGGTCGAGGACTACTACCAGCGTTATCAGATTGGCGAGGCGGGCAACACGTCCGCGAAACAGGCCCGCGACACCATGTTGACCAAGTGCAAGGTCTGGCACCGGCGCGCGGTGGATACGATCACCGCACCGCAGATTGGCAAGCTGTTGGAAGGTATCAGGGACAGCGGGCACGGTTACGGGGCCAACATGCTCTATCGGCATTTGCGGCATTTCTTCGGATGGTGCGCCCGGCCCGATGTCGGATACATCGACACGTCACCGATGGCGAAGATGTCGCCGCCCTTCAAAGACACGAAGCCGCGTGACCGCTTCTACACGCCCGAGGAAATTGGCGCGCTGTGGCGGGCCGCATCCAGGTTGACGGTGTACGAGTCCGCCTATCTGCGCGCCCTGTTGATGACGGGGAAGCGCAAGACCGCGTTATCGGCAATGCGTCATGGTGAAATCGGACCCGATGGCTGGTGGCGTCCGACCGATGCGAAGGACAAGGGCAAGAAGCTGCACATGCCGATTCCCCTGCCCGGCCCCGCGCTGAAAATCGTGCGCGCGTTGCCCAAAATCGAGGGAAATGATTTCATATTCCCTGGTCGCAATAAGGGCTCGCACCTGAGCCCGACGGGTCCGCTGCAAAGGAAAATTAAGGCCGCGTCCGGTGTCGAGGATTTCGGCTTTCATGCCGTGCGTCATAGCCTTGTAACGCATCTGACCGACTTGCGGGTGCCCGGTAACGCGGCGCGGCGGTTCACCGATCACGCTCAAATCTCGGACGCGCACGAACGGCACTATTCGCATTCGGAGTTGGAAATCGTGACCGAGCAGGCCGCCGAAACCTGGGGCCGGTTCGTGAAGCTGGCGGCGCGCCCGCTGGTCTATCGGGCAGTCCGCGCTTACCTGGACTGCGAAGACGTTCCCGAGGGCGAAGAACGGCGCGAGGAACGCGGCAGGCGGAATTTCGATTACTGCCAAGCTATCCAGCGCGGCGGCAAGGAATGGATTACATGGGTGCGCGGAGTCGCGCGGCCTGCCCGTGAGGGTACCAAGGTGGTGCCGTTTCGTGCCCGTTGAAACGACAAAGCTGCCGACCGAAGGTTGGCAAGCGCAGATTGGTGCGGCCCGTTTTCTGGCGGTCATGGCCTACCCGGATAATCTTGCCAGCCGGAACCAATTCATTGAGGCCGTAATCGACCTGATACAGCGTGTAGCTACTGGGGAAGTCGCTGGTCGGACCCGCGACATTGATAGCCGCATCCTGCGCGTCGAGAAAAAAATAAAGGATCGCCGGCCTGCGGCTGACCTTGCCCGGCGTCATTTGTCGAAGATGGGTAACGTCATCTTGACGACGACCGACCAGCCGGTGCCCACGGCGACCACACACCACTTCGTCCGCCTGTCCGCCGAACCGGGA
>JAHEKA010000130.1 GCA_024638585.1 Rhodospirillales bacterium | reverse complement strand
CGCGACTGTTCGCTGCAACGCCGCCATCAGAAGGTGCTGGAAGAAGCCCCCTCCCCCGCCCTCAACTCGGACGCCCGGCAGGAAATCGGCACACGGGTCGCCGACGCTATCCGCGAGCTGGGCTATCTCGGGGCGGGGACGCTGGAATTCCTGTACGAGGACGGCAGGTTTTATTTCATTGAAATGAACACCCGGGTCCAGGTCGAGCATCCGGTGACGGAAATGATCACCGGGGTCGATATCGTGCGCGAGCAGATCCGTGTCGCCGCCGGGGCGGAGCTGAGCTACCGCCAAGACGAAATCACCTTCACCGGCCACGCGATCGAATGCCGCATCAATGCGGAATCGCCGGTCACATTCGCGCCGTCGCCGGGACGCATCAGCGACTACCATCCGCCGGGCGGGCTCGGTGTGCGGGTCGATTCGGGGATGTATTCCGGTTACGTCATCCCCTCCTATTACGACAGCCTGATCTCCAAGCTGATCGTGCACGGCAAGACCCGGAACGAGGCGCTGATGCGGCTTCGGCGCGCGTTGCAGGAATACGTCATCGAAGGCGTCGAGACCACTATTCCGCTGCACCAGGACCTGTGCGAGAATCCGGACTTCGTCAACGGCGATTACGACATCCACTGGCTCGAGAAGTTCGTCGGCCTGGACTAGCGCCGCCGGAAAGGGATACCGGCCATGGGCGATCATCAGGAACCGCGCCTCACACCGGAGCTCCTGCTCCGGACCTACGCCGCGGGCATCTTCCCGATGGCGGAAAGCGCGGACGATCCGACCGTATTCTGGGTCGAGCCGGAAATGCGCGGCATCCTGCCGTTGGACCGGTTTCATGTTTCCAAGCGGCTGCAACGCACGCTGCGCCATAGCCCGTTCGAGGTCCGGATCGACAGCGCCTTCGATACGGTCGTCGCCACCTGCGCCGAACCGGCGCCGGACCGGCCGAGCACTTGGATCAACGACCAGATCCGCGATCTCTATAGTGGCCTGCACCGGCTGGGCCACGCCCATTCGGTGGAATGCTGGCGGGACGGCGAATTGGTCGGCGGCCTCTATGGGGTCAGTCTTGGCGGTGCGTTCTTCGGGGAGAGCATGTTTTCCCGCGTGAGGGACGCCTCAAAAATCGCACTCTGTCACCTGGTCGCGCGGCTCCGGCGCGCGGGATTCCGTCTGCTCGACACCCAGTTCCAGACCGAGCATCTCGCCCAGTTCGGCGTCGTCGAGGTGCCGCGCGAGACCTACCAGGGACTGCTCGAAGACGCGCTAAAAATCCAGTGCAGCTTCTATTTAGGACCGCTCTCAAGCGAAGACTTGGCGTTCAGGCAGTCCTTGACCCAGACATCGTAGACCGGATGCTCCAGCGCGTTGAGGGCGGGTGACGACGCGAACATCCAGCCTTTCAGCAGGATCGTGCCGGGTTCGCCCGGGCGCGCATCGCGGATCTCCAGGAGCGCCTTGCTTTCAGGGGCCTCCTCGGGCGGGTGCTTGAAGCATTTATGGGCGGTGATCTGCAACGTGCCGAACTGCACCGGTGTGCCCAGGGGCGCAGGAATCTCGGTGATCCGAGCCGTGACCTTGTCGAGCCCCTGCAACAGCACGCCGTCCCCGACGAGGTCCTCGGCCCGGGCCGCCGCCGATGAAGCGGCGAGGGTGAGAACGAGAAGGGCCAGCGCCCTGCCGGTGAACCAACGCTGCAACCTTGACCTCATGGAACGCCTCATGTCTTGACTGCCTCGAATCGGAGACGCACGTAATCGACCCACCAAACTCCCCGCCCGGGGTCGAACAACTCGGGTTCCAACCGGGCTGAAACCTCGGTGAAGAAGGTCTCCCGATCGGCTTCGGGCAGCAGGCGCACGAAGGCGGGGGCGAAGATTTCAAGCCAGTCGGTCATCGTGCAATCGAGGTCGGTGGGCCGCTCGAAATGCTCCATGCGCGCGACCCGAAAGCCCGCGCGCGCCAGGGCGGCGGCCTGATCGTCGGGATCGGGAAACAACCAGGGCAAGGCCGGCCGGCCGTCGCAGCCGCGCTCGGCCAGGACCGCGAGAATGGCCCGCAACACGCGATCGATATTGCCCTTGCCGCCCATCTCCGCGACCAGCCGCCCGCCCGGCTTGAGCGCCCGCGCGGTGCCGGCCAGGACCGAAGTCCGGTCCGCCATCCAATGCAGGGCGGCGTTGGAAAATACGGCGTCGAATTCCGCCTCAAACGCAAGCGCGGCCGCGTCCATCACACGTGCGTCGAGACCGCGCGCCCGGGCCGCCTCGATCTGGCTGGGGCTGGCATCGATGCCCACCACCGCCGCCCCAGAGCGCGCCAGCTCAGAGGTGAGCGCCCCATCGCCGCACCCGAGGTCGAGAATCCGCTCGCCCGGTTTGGGATCGAGCCATGCCAGGACCGGGCGCCCGAGTTCCGGCACGAAAGCCGCCTCCCGGACATAGCGTTCGGTGTTCCAATCTGAAGAAGGGACGGCGGACAAGGCTGCCTCACTTGGGCCGCACCCGCGGCCCGACGCGTGCTTACTTGGGTTTCGGCCCGAGCTCCTCATCGAGCCCGCCCTTGGAGGAGAACATCGCCTTGCCGATGAGATCCACCAGGTTCACCGCCCCCTGGGTGATGGTGATCTCGCCGCCCGGCTCGATGGTCTTGGATTCGGCGCCGGGCGATAGCGAAACGTAGCTCCCGCCCATCAATCCTTCAGAGCTGACCTCCGCCGCGGTATCCTTGGGCAGCTTGACATCCGGGACGATGATCATCCGCACCACCGCCTGATAGGTTTTGGGATCGAGGCTTTGGCCCGCAACCGAGCCCACCTTGATGCCCGACAGCTTGACGTCCGCTCCCTCCTTGAGATCGCCGACACGGTCGAATTTGGCCCGCACCTCGTAGCCCGACGATGTCCTCAAGGACGCGTTGGTATAGGCAAACCACACGAAAACCGCGGCCACGAGAAGGACCACGGCGCCAAGAACGGTTTCGATCATGTTTCTTTGCATCGCACCTACCTCTTGTTGCTGGCCTCTTGTTGCTGGCCTCTTGTTGCTGGCCTCTTCTTACCCGCCTTTTCTTACTGGCCTCTTGCTGACATCTTGCCGGTGCCCCCCGGTGAAGACGCAGCGGCCGCGCACGAGACGGCCGTCAGTCGGGTGTCCAGGGCTCGTAATCCCCGGTCGCCGGCGGCCGACGGCCGCCGGCCAGAGCGCTCCCGGGCGGGCGATAGGCTTCCGCCGTGCCGGTCTTGTTGGGTTCGTGGGGTTTCTGCCAGGGCCGCCGGGCCAGGGCGCCGGCGTCGGGAACTTCATCGGTCATATGGTGCAGCCAGGCGTGCCACACCGGCGGGACCTTGGATCCCTCGGCCTCACCGTCATAAAGGACCCAGCGCCGCTCGCGCCCGTTGTTCTTGGGGTCCCGGCGCCCGCGCCCGCGGTAATAACGGTTGCCATATTCGTCCTCGCCCACGGATTCGCCGCGAAACCAGGTGAGCAAGCGGATACCAAGGGTCATGGGGACAAGGCCTCCGGGCCGGGTTCGAAACTGGCGGGAATATGGCACCGGGGACGGCGTCCGTCCAGTGCCCTGTTGACGGCGCCGCGGGCCGAGCCCCCTTGACCGGAGCGCCGATTGGCCGGAGCATGGCGCCCCCGGACCCTGGCAATCGACGGGTCCCTTGGAGACAAGCGCCCGCCATGGTCCCCCTGCATCGCGAACTGCCGCCGCTTCTCTGGCTCTATTTTCCGCCGCTGGCGGTCTTGGTGGTATTGGCCGCGGATCTCTTCGCCTGGCCCGAGGTTTGCCACGTCATGATGCTGAAGGACGGCAAGGGCGGCGGGGTCCTGGAATGGGGCACGCCGCTGGTGTTGCTGCCGGGCATCGTCGCCGCGATCGTGGCCTGGGGGCCGCTCGGCCGGCATCCCCGGGCGCGGCCGATCCGCGTCTGGCTCACCCTGTGGATCCTGGCCTGCATCTATTTCGCCGGCGAGGAGATCAACTGGGGCCAGTGGGTGTTCCGCTGGGAAACTCCGGAGGCCTTCCTGGCCCTCAACGACCAGGGCGAGACCAACCTCCACAACATGTCGAACTTCCTCGACCAGACCCCGCGCGCCTTCGTCGAGGCCTTTATCTTTGTCTGCGCCCTGGTGCTGCCGGTCTGGCGTAGCGCCACCGGGCGTGAACTGGATAAGGCGGGGATCTGGACCTGGTTGCTGCCCAGCAGCGTCTGCGTTCCCGCCGCGCTGATCTGGACCATCGCCCAGCTGACCGATTGGCTGGTTCCGGGCCATCACTGCCGCATCAGCAATTCCGAACTGCGCGAGTTCTATATCGCGCTTGTTCTCGGCCTCTATCTGCTCTCGATCTGGCGGCGCGCCCGGCACCTGCGTTGAAGGCTCAGGGTCCCGCGGGACGGACCCGGGTGATCCGATAGAGGATCATCGCCTGGGTGCCCTTGATGCGGTGCTGGCGCAGGACGACCTCGCCCTCCAGCTTGTGGGCGCGCGAACGGCAGACCGGGCGGCAGATCACATAGGGCAAGGGGCGGCCGGGATTGGCCGCAAGCCAGGCATCGATCGGCGTCGCTTCCAGCGTTCGGCCCCCGTAATAGGCGATCGTGCCGCGATCGCCGGAATCGAGGATCAAGGCACCGTCGCGCCCGACGGTCTCCGACAACTTGGCGGCGAACACAGCACCCTTGGCCCAGTGCGGCTGAACATCCAGGCCGGACCAGGAAATGGCACCGATGGCGGCCAGGACCGATGCCACGAGGGCGGCCAAGGCGGCGGGCGGGCGGGCCCGGACAAACATGCAGGCCAGCACCAGCCCGACGCCTCCCACGGCCAACCACGGCAGGGCGGCGGGCAGCATCGGCATGTCGCTTAACGGGTGCGCCGCCTGGGCGCGCCAGGCGATGGAACCGAGCGCCGCCAGTACCAGCACGGCCTGGCCGGCGACCAACCAACCCAACAACCGGCGCGTGCCGGCCTCGGTCCGGGCCCTGTCATAGAGCTCGACCGCCGCCGCCGCCGCCAGGGCGGCGAGCAGGGGCAGAAGCGGGAGGATGTAGTGCTGGCGCAGCTTGCCGGCGAAACCCACGAACAGGAGGGCGACCACGATGGCCCAGCCCAGCAACAGGGCATTGGGCTGCCGCCTGCGGATCGTCCACACGACCGCCAGGCCCGCCGCCACGGCCCAGGGCAGGAACGCGATCACCAGGCGCACCGGGTAGTAAAACCGGAGCGGACGGAGCCAAATCGGCACGTCGGTGTTCTGGACCATCTGCTCGGCCCAGAATTGGGCGACACCTTCGGCCTGGACCGCGAGATAGGCGTAATACGGGACCACCAGCGCGACGAGGCCGAGCCCGATCCAGGGGCGCAACACCCGGCCCAATGCCGGGCGCGGCCGGCGTAGCCAAAGGGCCAACGCCGCACCCGCCATCATGAAGGCCGGCAGTTGCGGGCCCTTCGTCAGCAGCGCCAGGGCCACCGCGCCCCAGGCCAGCAGGGCGCCGGCCAGGGTGGAGCGCCCCTCCTCCGCCCGGTTGGCGGCGATGACGATGCCGAGCATTTGCACGGTGCAGAGCAGCGCATAGAGCATTTCGGGCCGCACGCTGCGGGCATAGGCGAAGAAATACCAACTGCTGCCCAAAAGCGCCGCCGCGACGATGCCCACCCGCCGCTCACCGAAGGCGGCCCGCGCCAAGGCGAAGGTCACGAAAATCAGGGCGAGACCGGCGACCAGGGAGGGCAGACGGGCCTCGAATTCCGTCACCCGGGCGCCATCCGCCCCCAATGCGAGATGGGTGGCGGCGGTCAGCCAATAGGGCAAGGGGGGCTTTTCCAGGCGCGGCGCGTCGAGGTAATAGGGGATCAGTGGATCGCCGCGCGCGATCATCTCGCTGGCGGTCTGGGCGACGTAAATCTCATGCTGGTCGAGGGGGCGAGAGGCACCGCAATTGATCGCGACGACACCGACCAGCAGAATGACGAACAGCACGAGGGCCGCCCACGTCCCTGGGCACGCACGCACCGCCGCTGACCATGGCTTCACGATCATCGCTCCCTTGAAATCGCGATTCCCCTGCGCGACCCTAGAACGGCGGTAAGACAAATGGAACCGTTGGCCGGCGCGGCGGTTCTGGTACCATCGGACAGCCCCATCGGACCGCTCCATCGGCTGCGGCCCCCGAGACGGCCTTCAGGATAAGGAACCACTACTATGGACAGCGTGACATTCGGCACTTCGAACCTCGCGGTCTCGCCCCTTGGGCTCGGTTGCTTTTCCATGTCCGGCGCCTATGGGCCGCAAGACGACGACGAATGCATCGCGACGATCCACCGGGCGCTGGAACTCGGCATCAATTTCCTCGACACCTCGTCCAATTACGGCCAAGGCCACAATCAGACCCTGATCGGCAAGGCCATCAAGGGAAACCGCGATCAGTTCGTGATCCATTCCAAGCTGGGCTCGATCCGCCCCGATGGCGTCAACGTGGTGAGCGGCACGCCCGCCCATATCCGTGCCTCGTGCGAAGGGGGACTCAAACGCCTGGGCATCGATTGCGTCGACGTGATCTGTATCTCCCGGGTCGATCCGG
>JAHEKA010000129.1 GCA_024638585.1 Rhodospirillales bacterium | reverse complement strand
CATACGCTGGGTCCCGTCACGGGCCGCATTTTCGAAGGCTCGGTCATCGGCGGCAGGCTCCTTCGGGGCCTCGAATCAAGGACCCTACGCTAGCAATCCCCGGCGCGCCAGACAACGGTCCCGTCCCGGATTTGACTTCAATGCGGCGCAAGTTATGCTCCCGGCCCCGTGGGGTCCCGCAGCCGGGCGCCCGGTTTGCCGCTGGGATAGGATGAAGACATGGGCCAATGGATGGAGACCAACCGTGCCGTGGTGTTGCCCGCGCAATGCGACCACCTGGGGCACATGAACGTGCGCTATTACGCCCATATCTTCGACGACGCGAGTTTCCACGCCTGGGCCTCCATCGGCATCACCTTCGAGGACATGTATGCCCAGGACGCCGTCACCGTCGTCGCCCATACCGCCACCGATTTCATCCAGGAGGTCAAGGCCGGCGGCCTGGTCAAGGTGGAATCCGCTTTCGTCAAACTCGGGACCAAAAGCACCACCTACCGCCAGCGGCTGATCAACGCGGAAACCGGCATCCTGCACGCCAGGCAGAAGGTGGTCGAGGTGTTCTTCGACCTGAAGACCCGAGAATCGGTGGCCATGCCCGAAAAGTTCAGGAAAATCATCGCCCAAGCGCTGGTCGAGGACGCGGACCGTTAAGGCTTGCCACCGCCCGTTCCGGGCAGTCCCCGCCCCGGTACCGACCTCAAAGCTCCAGATCGTAGAGGTCGATGACGTTCTGGCTGGTCAGTCGCTTTTGGGTCTCGGTATCGAGATCGCCGATCTGCTTGGCCACGAAGGCACGCGAATGCGGCCAGGTCATGTTGGCGTGGGGATAATCGCTCGACCACATGCAGTTCTTCTGACCCCACACCTTCAACATTTGGGCGCCCACGGCATCGTCCATGAAGGTCGCATAGAAATGTTCATGGAAGATCTCGCTGGGCAGGCGGGAGATTTCGAACTTCTGGGTCTGCGACTGGCCCCTGGTAGAGAAGCGATTGTAGTAGTAGTCCATCTGCTGGATCATGAACGGCATCCAGCCGATCTCACACTCCACCAGCTCGATCTTCAGCTTGGGATGGCGGTCGAAAGCGCCGTACCAGATCAAGTCGAAGACCGTGGTCATGACCTCGTGCATGCGGGTGTTGACGGCCCCGCGGACGATTTCTGTGCCCTGCAACTTGGCGCGGTCCTTGAAATAGGTAAAGCCGCTCAGGATGTGGACGTTGATCGGTCGGTCGAGCTCCGACGCCGCCGCCCAGAGCCTGTCGTAATGGCGTGAATTGAGCGGCAGCGCCGGGTCAGGCACCTGCCATATGAGCCCGCCCTTGAGGCCCAAGTCGGCGCAGCGCTGCATCTCCGCCACCGCGGCATCGATGTCGTAGGTGCATAGGCACGGCACCCCGAACAGCCGATTGGGCGCGGTTCTGCAGTAATCCGCCAGCCAATCGTTGTAGATGCGGAAGGCGGGTTGCTGAATCTCCTTGGGCAGGGTGAAGGCGCGCAATGCCGCGGTGGGGTAAATGATATCGGCGCTCACCCCATCCAGATCCATGTGTTCCAGGCGAATCTCGGGATTGAGCCCGCCCTGGGGACGGTCCTCCTGGGGACGGCCGAGCTTGGGCAACTGGCCGCGCACCTCCTGGGAAAACTCGTTCCAGAGCTCGACCGGCTCGTCCAAATGGGCGTCCGCCGAAACCAGGAGGGTCGGGATGCCGGAGATCTTGTCTGAAAGATCTTCATCGATGGTCCGCGACGACATCTGATCAATCGTGAGTGCCATGGGGTTCCTCCCTCCCTTGGATGCTGTCTGCCGTCATCTTCGGCCCCGGCAGGGTTGCCGCGGCTTCGGCGCCGGCGGTGCCGGATGCGGCGGCTTCAGTCCATGAACGACGGATCCTCGCGCTCGAGCCGCCGGCACAACAGGTTCCAATCATTGGTGCCATAAGGCTTGTCCTTATAGCGCTCCGCAGATTGGCGATTGGCGACGGCGATCACCTCTTCGGGGACCACCTCGATCTCCGTGCCCATCGCCATGACGCGTTCCTGCAGTTCGCAGGCGAAGATCAGCCGGTCCATGAAATAGAACGCCTCGCCCACGGTGCGTCCCACGGCGAGGAGCCCATGGTTCTTCATGATCATGGTGTGCTTGTCGCCGAGCTCGGCGATGATTCGGGGCGCCTCGTCCTTGGCCCGGGCATAGCCCTCGAACGCGTGATAGGCGACCTGGTTGTGCAGCAGGCAGCCGCGCTGATCGAGGATCATCAGGCCGCCCTTGGTGGCGGAGACCACCACGCCGGCGGTCGGATGGATGTGCATGGAACAGCTGATCTCGGGCCGGGCGCCCAGCACCGCGCTGTGGAAATTGAGCCCGGCGGGCCCCGGCAGCAATTCCGAATCCGAGACCACCCGCCCGGAAACGTCGCAGGTCACCATGCAGGACGCGGTCATCTCATCGAAGCCGAGGCCCTGGGGATTCATGACGAACCGGTCGGGCTGGTCGGGGATTCGCGCGACAATGTGGTTGGTAACGCCGTCGTTCCAGCCAAGGCCATAGGCGATCCGGCAGGCGGCAGCGGTTTCGACCCGGGCCTGCCATTCGGCTGCGCTGACGTCCTCGCGCGCCGTGCCGTTCCTTTCCAGAATATCGGAGCTCATGTCTCGTCCTCCCCCAATCGGATGCCGTTGGTCTTCTTTTTGTTGGCGGAACCGCAGTGTTCCGCGCCTGGGCCGAGGCGTCAAGCGCGGCTAGGGCCGCGACAGGCAGCACCGATAGCCGCCTTGGCCACCGGGGACGCCTAATAGAGGTTGACGAACCATTCGAACAGCCAGTCGAGACCAAGCAGTTCGAACAACAGGGGTGTCGGCCAGAAGACTTCCAGCAACCAATCGAACACCGCAATCACGAACCCCATTGCGAGACCGGCGATAATCAGCGCCGAGCGCCAGGGCCCGCCATAGACTCGGATGAACAGGACCGAGAAAGCCGCAACAGTGGCATGGAAGCCGAACAGCCACACTCCGGCGGCGAGGCCGATCAGCCACAGGAAGCTTTGTGCCGTCCGCCACGCCGCCATCGTCGCCTTTTCGAGGTCGATCGGAGGCTCCTTCCCTGCCGAGGCACGGAGGACACGAAGATGGAAGCCAATCTGCGCGATCCCCAGTACGACACCCAGACCGGCAAGGCAGTAAATCACGAGGGAAGCGCGCAGAACCCATTCCGTGCCGATATCGGCCGCGGCCACCAGCACCGCCATGACGCCGAGCAGGAAGACGATGTCGCCGAGCCGGTGCCACCGGGACAAGACCACGATGGGCTCCCCGCCGGCCGGCTCGCCACGACGAAGGCGGCGGACGATGGGCATCACCAGTGTCAGGATGACCAGCGCCATAATGGCGAGAACCCCCGGCTCAATTAGCCAACTCCAGCCATAGCGCGCGTTGGACAGCCACAGATACCCCTCAAGCTGTCCGCCCAGCACCACCGCCACCAGCAGCGGCGGACGCGGCCAATCGAACAATTTCATGAAATAGCCGAGCACCGAGAAACCCAGGAATGTCAGGATGTCCCACCACACGAAATGGGCGGCGTAGGCTGCGGAGACGCAGAGGATCAGGGTCATCGGCACGATGACGTAGAACGGCATCAGGCTGAGCTTGGCGAACTGGCTAGCTGCGCCGATGGCGAGGCCGGCGGCGAAGATGTTGGAGACAACCAGCACCACGATCATGGCCATGGTGTAGGGCAGTTGATCGGTCAACATGGCCGAGCCCGGGGTGATGCCGACCGAGATGAAGACCACCAGCATCAGCGCGAAGGAAGTCGAACCGGGGATGCCGAAGGCGATGGTTGGGATCAGCGCCCCGCCCTCCTTGGCATTGTTGGACGATTCCGGCGCGATCACCCCCCGCACGTCGCCGGTGCCGAATTTTTCGGGGTTCTTCTCGGTCTGCACCGCGTGGGCATAAGCGAACCAGTCGGCCACGGAACCACCCAGCCCCGGCAGCACGCCGACCCAGACGCCGATCACGGAGCAGCGGATCACCAACCACCAATGGATGAATACATCCTTCATGCCTTGGACCAAGCCCGAACCCAGCCCCTCGGTCTCAGCAATGGAAGAGCGGCGCACCGCCAACGCGATCATCTCGGGCACGGCAAAAATCCCAAGGCCCACCAGGATCAGGCTGATGCCGTCGACCAGGTATTCGCCGCCGAAAGCAAAGCGTTCGATGCCGGTCTTGTTGTCCATGCCGACGGTGGAGATGAGCACGCCTACGATCGCCGCGATCAAACCCTTGATCGGCGCCCTGCCCGCCAACACGCCGACCGCGGATAGCCCCCAGATCACAAGCATCAGAAATTCCGGTGAGCGGAATGCCAAGACCAGCGGGCGGAGGATCGGCAGGCTCGCAAACAGGACGATGGCACCGAAGATTCCGCCGACCGGTGAGGCGATGAAGGCGGCGCCGAAGGCGCGCTTCGCCTCGCCCTTCTGGGCCATCGGAAAACCATCGACGATGGTCGCCTGGGACCCGGCGCTGCCCGGCACCGAAATCAGAACCGAGGGGAAGGTGTTGGCGGTGTTCGACACCGCGCCGATGCCGAGCATAAGCGCGATCGCCGGATAGGGGTCCAGCGTAATCGCATAGGGCATCACGATGGTGATCAAAAGCAGGACGCCAATGCCGGGCAGGGCGGCAAAGAACGAGCTTCCCAAGATGCCGATAAGCATCAGGAATAGAGGCCAGGGCTGAAGGATCTCTCCTACAGCCGTGTTCAGGGCGTCAAACATCGATTTCTCAGGCAAAAGGCCGGCGAACCGGGCGGCCCGCCGGCCTTATTTTTGGAATTTCGACCCTTGCCTAGCTGTCTTTCTTCTTCTTCTTTTTCTTCTTCTTTTTCTTGAACGCCGCCAAGCCGTATTTCTTCTTCAGCCCTTCGGCATAATCGATCGCTTCCGGCGGTGCGTTGTGAATCTCATTCACCATTGCGGCAACTTCGCTACCCGGAATGTGGAAGATTTCCTTGCTGAATTGCTTGCGCGCGACCTTGAGGAACGCCGGATCATTGACCGAGGCCTTGTAGGCCTTACGGTAGGCCTCCACATGGGCTTTGGGCGTTCCCGGGGCCATCCCCATCCACTTGTCGACCGCCGAAGGCCCCGCCATCTGGCGATAGCCCTGCCAAGAAATCTTCGGGATCCCCTTCTTGTTCAGCATCTCGGTCAGGGTGGGCACGCTCTTGTAGGTCGGGCGTCGCACCACTTTGCCGCCCATCTGCTGACCGTCCTGAACCAGCAATTCGACAACGCCATCCTTCACCAACTCATCAATGATGTAGGCGTTGTTGGTGGCGAAGACGTCGATCTCACCCTGGCGGATCGCCTTATTCATCGAACCAGAGCCACGATATCCGGGTATCCAGCGCACGTTCCAGCCAAAGAACTCGGCACCCCACATGGGCATCGCTTGCCAGCTGCGTGTACCGGAAATGGCGGCGACGATAACCGGCTTGGCGGACTTGTCCTTGAGTCGCTTGACGGCATCCTTGCGGATGAACAATATGCTGCCGCCGCGGTTGAGCGAGCCGATAAAATGGAACTTCCGCGGATCGTACCGCGCGGAACGGCGCCGCAGCGTTCCAGGCTGGATCACTGTGTTATCGCTCTGCATGAAGGTTAGCCCATCGGGCTTGACCTTGTTCATCAGGTAATTCGCGGCACGGATCTTGCCCCCGCCAGACCCCATGTTTTTGACCACAATGGTGGGTTTTCCAGGCAGATACTTCTCCATGTATTGGGCTACCAGACGACCGATGCGGTCAGTGCCGCCGCCAGCGCCGGATGCGACGATCAACTGGACCCGCTTGCCCTTGTAGGAAACTTCAGCTGAAGCCGGGGAAGCGGCCACCGCCGTGCCGAACGCCACCGCCGTGGCGAACGCAAATCGCAAAGTATGGGACTGTGTTCGCATTCGTACCTCCCTGACCGTTCAAGATTGCTGTAGCCAGGCGCCACGGTCATATGACGCATGCCCTTATTACGCACTATAGACGGAAACGAAGGACGGGTAAATCGCGCCCGGCGCCGTGGGGCAAATGGGCTAGATCGCCGGACCGATCGAGCGCGGCTGCTGGATCACGCCGGTCAGCGTGCTGGGATCGAGCCCCATGATCGCATCCTCGTCGAACACGTCGCCCATTTCCGACGGCACGCCGTTCTCCTTGATGGCCTCCAGCCACTTGCGGTGGATGCGCGGGTCCTGATCCTCGTATTCGATCTGGCGCCCGCCTTCCTGGATCGACGTGGCGCCGCCGCCCTCGGCGCTCTTACGCCTCAGCGAGATGAACGGGTAACGCCGGCTGCCCAGGCTGCAGGCAAGATAGCGCGCCGGCGAGGGCCCGGTATTGAAGTGCTGGTGGAACATCCAGAAGGGCGGCGTGTACATGATACCGTGGCGCCAGGGGATCTCGGTAAACTCCGAATCGCCCTCGTACCACAGCAGGCTGTAGCCCTCTCCGGTGACCGCGTGCACATGGGTGCCCGCCGCATGGCGGTGGGCTTTCTTGTAGCGGCCCTTGGGAATCTCCGAGGTGTGCGCGTGCTGGGTTCCGTCGGCCAGCACGAAGGACACGGTCAGGGAGCCCTTGCCCCGCGAATT
>JAHEKA010000128.1 GCA_024638585.1 Rhodospirillales bacterium | reverse complement strand
TCAGGAAATCGCTCGACCAGTTGGTGCGCCGGAACTCCCCGTCGGTGATGCCCTTGAGACCGACATCCTCCTGCAGCTTCACCGCCTCGCGGATGCATTCGTCCTCGATGGTGCGAAGCGCCTTTGCGGTGATGGCGCCGGCTTCTCGCCGTTCCCGCGCCTCCAAAAGGCGCTTGGGCCGGAGCAGACTGCCCACGTGATCGGCGCGGAAGGGCGGCCGGGTTCTTTCGGGCATGGCAAGAGGACTCCCGGTCTTGGTCTTGGGTGCTTGGGCCCAGTTACCGGACTAACCTGCCATGGCGGGCTGGGCCCGCCAAGAAAAACCAGGCCTAACGTTCGCCGAACGAGCCCTCGATGGAACGGTAGATCGGCAGCAGGAGATAGGTCGAAAGGGTCTTGGAACCGGTCACCACATCGGCATTGGCCACCATGCCAGGCAGGATGGGACGGCGCACCCCACCGCGCCCCACATGGTCCTGGGTCAGGGCGATGGTCGCCTTGTAATAGGGCTCGCCGCGCTCGTCGGCAAAGGTGGACGCGGACACCTTGGTGACCTTGCCGTCAATGGAGCCGAAGCGCGCCACATGATAGGTGGTGAGCTTGACTTTGGCGTCCTGGCCCACGCGCACATAGCCGATATCGCGCGGCGAAATCTTGGCCTCGACCACCAGCTTGGCGCTCTCGGGCACGATTTCCAGCAACACGTCGCTCGGCCCGATCACGCTGCCGCGCGAGCGCGCGATCAATCCCTTGACGATGCCCGCTTCCGGCGCCGTGACCACCAGACGCTTGGCACGGTCGGAAGATTTCTTGATGGCTTCACTGACCTGGGCCAACTCGTTGCGGACCCGGCCCATCTCCGCAATGGCGGTGTTGTAGGTGGTGGCGTTCAGTTCCGTGAGATTGGTTTCCGCTTCGTGCAGGGATTCCCGGGCAAGCCGGATCTGACCTTTTACCTGGGTGATGTCGCCTTCCGCCTTGGCGAAGGCCTGCTCGCTCTCGAGATAGAGCAGCCGCGAGACCAGCCCCTTCTCAACCAGCTTACGGCGCATCTCCACCGCTTCCTTGGTCAACGCAAACTGACGGCGCAGGTTCTTGAGGCGGCCCCGCAGGCTTCCCAGTTCCTGGCGGCGCTGCTGGATGCGGGATTCCAGAACCTGCTGCTTGCTGCGTTTGGCCTTACGCTGGAGCCTGAGGATCGACGTCTGGTCGCTGACCAAATCCGGGTGGTCCTTGCCGACAGAAAAATCCGGTTTGCGTTCCTCAACGAAGGCGCGAAGGCGCTCGGACTCGAGCGACAAGGCCACTTCACGGGCCCGCAGCGCACCGAGATCCGAGAGCGCACCCTGCCCCGCGAGTCGGAACAGCGGCTGTCCCTTCTTCACCTTATCGCCCTCGCGCACCAGGATGTCGGAGATGATCCCGCCTTCCAGATGCTGCACCACGGCGACACTATCCTGGGTCTGGACCTGTCCCGGTGCGATCGCAGTTTCGTGAATCTCGGTCACCATGGTCCAGACTATGAATGCCGCAACGAAAAGGCAGGTCACCATAAGAAGCTGATTGAGGGTGCGCGGCGGCCCATGCTCCTCGAGCCGTAGCGGCTGGGCCAGGAATTTGGACAGACGGGTCCGGCTTTCGGATCGCGATGTCCCTTTCAGTTTGGCAAACGGACTTTTCAGCATCGGACTCTTCTTCTTCAATCTTTGCACATGCTTATGACTTGGCCATCAGTTCGGCCACAACCTCATCGGACGGGCCGTCGCGCAGGATGCGCCCGCCCTCGATATAGACCACCCGGTCGGCGAGGCGCATGTGGCGCGGCCTGTGGGTGGTGATCAGCACTGTGGCCCGCCCCTTCAGATTCTGCAGCTTGCGGCAAAGCGCATTGTCGCCCTCTTCATCGATCGCCGATCCGGGATCATCCAGGAGCACGATGGGGGCGTCCGCGGCATAGGCGCGGGCCAGCATCAGCTTCTGCTTAATGCCGAGCGGCATCTGCTGAAGCTCCCGGTCCTTGAGCCAGCTGTCCAGCCCGTCGGGCATTTGCAGGATGTAGTCCATCAGGTCGGCGTCGATGACGGCGGCGGTCAGTTCGGCATCGCTCGCCATCGGATTGCCCAGGCGCAGGTTCTGGGCGATGGTGCCGTGGAACAGGTTGCAGACCTGCGGCGCGTACCCGATGGAGTGGCGCAACTCGCTGGGATCGAGTTGGCGCACGTCGAGCCCGTCTATGGTGATCATCCCCGCCTGGGGCTCGTAGAGCCCGGCGACATGCTTGAGAAGGGTCGACTTGCCCGAACCACTGGGACCCGTGACGGCGATGATCTCCCCCGGCTCGATGGCCAGGTTGACCCCGAGCAGGGCCGGTTCCGCCTGCGGTGTATAGCGCATGCTGACATTGCGGAACCTGATCCGTCCCTCCAGCCGCCGGAAGACCGTCGCCATCCGGTCCGGATCCCGTTCCGGGACGAGATTCATCAGCCGGTTGACCTGGCCGATGCCGAGCTTGATCTGCTCGACATTGGTAAGGCTCAGGAAGGCGGTCTGGAGCGGTGTCAGGATGCGCCAGACCATTGCCATGGTGGCGATAAGGGCACCCACGGTCATATCATGCTCCGCCACCCTGACGGTCCCGACCGTGACGGTCGCGACCCCCGCGGCATACATAAGAAACTGTCCAAGGGTCTGAAGACGGGCCGAGGCCTGGGCCACGTGGAAATGAGCGATGGCGCTGTCGGCGGAGATCTCCCTGAAGCGTTCCGCCCAGGCGGCCTCCGCCCCGCTTTGCTTCAGCGCGCGCATATTGGTCAGCATTTCGATCAGGAAATTTTGCCGCGCGGCCCGGGCCTCGCCGGATTCGCGGATGCGTCTTTGGAAGGTCCGCCCCATCAGCGTCCCAAGCGCCACAAAGGCGACCAGCAGGATCAAGGGTATCCACGCGATCGGGCCGGCGATCACGGCAATCAGGGCAATGAAGAAGAACACGAAAGGCAGATCCAGAACCACGGTCGCCAGGGGACCAATGAAGAATTCGCGGATCGATTCGAACTGCTTGACCCGGGACATCTGACCGCCGATGGGCGCGTTCTCTGTCATCCCGAGTGGGAGGTGCAGGATCTGGCGAAAGGCGGCGACGCTGAGGATCACATCGATCCTGGCCCCGACATAGGCCAGAAGACGAGCGCGAATCACCCGAAGCGCGCAATCAAGCAGGATCACCAGACCGATTCCCGCCGCCAGATAACCGAGGGTCACCGGCGATCTGGCCGCCACCACCTTGTCGTAGACCATCATGATGAACAAGGGAATGAACAGGGCCAACACGTTGGTGGCACAGGTGATCGCGAAGGTCTTTGCCACCACGCCTCGGAAACTTTGCGCGACGTAGGTGAACCATTTATCGGTCTGCCCCGCCGGCCCCGAATCCACCTTGGGCTTCTCCGATACCAGGTAGACGGTGCCCTGATCGGGGCCGATGCGTCGTTCCGACTGCTCCCCCGTGGTGCCGTCGAATACGGTCAGGCGACTGCCCTGACGCGCCAGCACCACCATGGGCGAACTCTCGGCCGAGATGAAAAGGCAAGGCAGCAGGTCGGGTTCCAGATCGCACAGCCTGGCGGGTGCGGCGCGCGTCTCATAGCCCAGATTGGCGAGCACCGACACGATATCGTACTCGTCGAAAGAGGTGGAGAAATGCGGCAGGGCTTCGGTGAGGTGGCGCAGTTCCCCGCGCCACCCCATTGCCGTCAGGATCGGCACCAGGCAGGCAGCGATGGCGGACACCGACTTGAAGCCGCCGAGATCATGGCCGCGCAGAACTTGATCGAGCCGCTGGCCCGTCGCAAAGGAGTCTTGAGCCGGCGCCGTAGAGGACATCGCGAGGTCCGTCATTTCGTCCCTCCCGCCCCGGCCCGGCTAGCCATCGGCTGGGTCGCTTGACTGCCGCCAGTCCCGGGCGCCTTTGTGCCGGGTGCCGGGGCCGCATGCAGAGTGCCATCGCGCAGTTCGAAGCGGCGGTCCGAAAGCCCGATCAGTGACGGCCGATAGGTCACCAGTACAATGGTCGCCTTGCCCTTGAGTTGGACCAATGCCTTGTTGAGCTCCTGGTCGCTCTTCACATCCAGGCCCATCTGGGCTTCGTCGAACAGGATCACCGGCTTGTCGCCGGCCAGCGCACGGGCGTTGGCGATGCTCTGGATGACGCCTGCCGCCAGGTTGCCCTCCGCCCCGTCACCCACCATGGTGTCGTAGCCCCGGGGCAAGAGATTGACGACCTTGTCGAGCCCCAGGAGGTGGCCCGCCTTCATCGCGTCGTCGATCGCCTCGCCTTTGCGGAACAAGGCGAGGTTCTCCATGATCGTGCCCCGCATCAGGACCGGCGACTGGGCCAGGTAGGAAATTCGGCCGCGCAGTTTTTCGGGATCCAGATTCGCGGTGCTCACACCGTCGTAGAGCACTTCGCCTTTGGTGGGCAGCGCCATGCGCGTCATCAAAGACAACAGGGTGCTCTTGCCGCTGCCGGCACCGCCAAGGATGGCGATCATCTCTCCGGCTTCGATTTTCAGGTTGATGTCGCGCAAGATGTCCTTGCCGTCCTGATCGTGCCGGTAGGAGACGTTGCGGAACTCGATGGCACCGGTGATCTCCGGCAGGTCCTGGATGTCGCCCCCGGCCTCCCTCGGGATACGGAACAGCTCCGCGACCCGGTCGGTGGCGATGGTGACGCTTTCCAACTGTGTCGCCAGACCGGCGGCACGGAGGACCGGCTGCATGATACGGCCGGCAAGCAACGTGCAAGCGGCCAGGCCACCGATGGAGAGATTCCCCGCGACCACATATAGGGCACCGACCGCGGCCACCGCGACGAGCGTGACGTTGGAGAACAACGCGCCCAGCCCCTGGGCCAGGTTGCTGAGCAGCGCCGTGTCATAGGTCGCCATGGCCGCGCTTTCCTGGAGCCGTTCATAACGGCGCTGCATGGGCGCTTCCATGCTCAATCCCTTGACCGTATGGATCCCGTCAAGAACCTCGATGATGAAGTTGTGACGGTGTTCGTCGATCTTGTTGCGGTTCTTCAGTGCGCCCTTGAGCCGTTTGGCAAGCGCCACCGACGCCAGCCCCAAGAGTCCCAGGAGAGCGATCGGCACCAGCACCAGGGACCCGGCAACGAACCAGATCAGCAACAGGAACAGCGCCACAAAGGGCAGATCCACCAGCAGGGCCTTGGCTTGACCCGAATGGAACTCGCGCAGTGTATCGATGGCGTTGATCCGCGCCAGATGGATGCCTGACGCATCCCGCTCATAGGCCGCCGAGTCGGCGCGCAACAGGCGTCCCACTGCGGCGTTGGCCATCAGGTGCTCGAACCGTGCGCCACTCCACCCCAAGATATAGGCGCGGATCACCCGCAACATGGCATCCAGCACGAGGGCGACAGCCAGCCCGGCGATCAGCAGAGTGAGGGTGCCGTAAGCCTGGTTGGGGATGATCCGGTCGTAGACCTGAAGGATGACCAAGGGCATCGCCAGCGAGAGGAGATTGATCAGGAAACTCGCGAAAATCGGCCCGAGGCCATTGGTCTGCACGTCGGGGCCGCCCTCGAACCGGGCGCTTGGCAGCCGAATCAGCGATGCACTGCGAAGGTTCATATACAAATGCCGCGACCGGCACCCCCAAAAATTGACTAAGCCGCAGGCCCCGCCCGGGCCGCGTGCAGCCGCGGCCAAGGTTTCCGAGGGGTCCCCAGCGGGGGCCACTGTCTCAGACGAGGTTTGCGAATTGGTTAATGAAAGGAATTACTTGAGGCCGCGCAAACAAACCGATTTGCAAGCCGATCAGGGCAAACAGTCGCGTTAATGTTCATGCAATGATAATAATAATTTCTGCATCAATACATCGCATGTACGTCAATTTAGAAATCATTAGTTAATACATCAACTTTTAGATAAATTACTCCTTTATAGGACTTAACTTTTTATTTGTAATTTCGTATTAATTTGCGCTCAGGTTTCAGTAAAGGCCCGTCGCGGTGGGATGGCGGACCAAAAGAGTACGGGGGTCATCATGGCGACCGAAGAAGGCAAGAACGGCACGGATCAAAAGGCGGCCAATGCCCGCAGACCGGGCGAGGAAGAGCTCGATCTCGCGCGGCCGGCCGCCGAACGGCCGGATCAGGAGAAATAGGAGGACGACCCCACGGAAGCCGCGGTTTCCGAGGAACAGCTTTCCAATCCCAATATCCACTATGGATCACGCACCGAAGCCGGGACAGAGGCCGACGGGCGCGACGTGACAGGCGCCCCCTCCGGCGGCGGCGAGCCCCCGCTCTCCGACCATGCCCACGTTCCGGAAAGCGAGCCGCTCCCCCAAGGACAGAACGGGAATAGCTTTGAGGAGGGCTCCGGTTCGTTGGCGGCGCCGGAAGCGGATGCAGGCGTGGCCGGGAACGGGTTCCGCGCCGTCGGCCATGGCCGCGCCGCCCTGCGGTCACGTGCTGCAGAGGACAGCGAGGACGCGCAGACGGGCCAGGCGGCCGGGAGTACGCTCGGCGCGCAAGGCATCCTGGCGGCGACCGATGACCGAGGCGACCGCCCGGAGGAGGACAGCCCTGCCGCACCCGTGGCCGAACCCGCCATCGTCAGCACCGCAGATGTGACCGGGGCCGAGG